>NZ_JBFUJB010000013.1:0-97233 GCF_056401575.1 Rhodococcus sp. P4_E4
TCCGGACTTTCGTGGTCCGGACTTTCGTGGTCGTCGCTTCCACTCCGGACGCGGCCGCCAACAGTAGGTCGATACAGCGAGGGAGCGCTTCGTCCGGCATTCCCTTCGGTGGTGATTCGCAGAACGCCACGATCAGCACGGCGTGCTCGAAGGAGCAGTCCCCGTCATCGAACCGGGCCGCCACCGCCGGAAAAGGCCGTAGCGCTGCACCGAGGGCGGCGATCTTCTTCCCGTCCCGGACCTGCAGCATCGTGTTCGCCGCCAACCAGCAACCCACCCCGCGGCTGGCAATCACCTGATCATCCGGCCGCAACGACAACTCGTCCACCACCGCCACCCGCACCGCCTCGAGACGAAGAATCTCCGCGCTCGCCGACACCGCAGCCGCACGCAACTCAGAAGCAGGTAACTGCCACAGCCGTCCACGCAACCCCACCGCAGAACCAGACACCACATCCGACAACAAGACGCTCATTGAATCCCCCGATCCCCACCTCTAACAATACTCGAACATCAGTTCGAGTCAAGAGGTTATGTGAGGGCGCGAATGAGTGGAGTGGGGTCCGCGACTACGAACAAATGGCCGCCCCCGCTGACCTCTTCGAAGCGAGAGTGGGGGATCATCGAGTGGGCCCAGCGGGCAACTTCGATGGGTACGTTCCTGTCATCGGTTCCGTGCAGGAAAACCGTTGGTACCGAGATGGATTGAAGCAACCCTGGCATCTCGTGGCGATACCGAGCCAAGTCGACAACCCCTGCGGATCCGCCCTGTGCGATCCCTTCGGATGAATCCAATTGGAGAGCAGGGCGATGCGACTCGTCGGTCATGACGGCCTGATCGGCGGCCGGCCAGATCGAGACGGAGTCGCTGCGCAACTTGGAGAACACTCCGGTTCCCGCAAGCATTGCGCCAGCCATGCGGGGAGCCCAGTTGGCGGCAAAGTACAGCGCGGATACCAGTTTTATCCTGCGCCGCAAAGTATCTCGTGGGGCTCCGGGAATCATGGCGCACGCCAGCACCAATTTCGAGACTCGTTCGGGTACGGCCGCAGCGACTGCGAGCGCGTAACCGCCGCCTCCGGAGAAGCCCATCAGTGCGGCCGAGTCCAACTCGAGATGATCGATCAGAGTGACGTAGTCGTCGTCCCAGGAATGAAATCCCTTGTCCGTGTGTGGATCTGTGCGACCGAAGCCGGGGCGATCGGGGACGATCAGCCGTAGACCCGCCGTCGCAGCCGCGTTGTCGAGCGAGAGCCCCTCGTATCGGCTGCCAGGTGATCCATGAACCACGACTACCGGCCGGCCAGTCGGATCGCCGTACTCGCAGAACGCGATACGGCGCCCCGAGGTGCCACGAATTTCGGTTGTCGTCACGCTACTTGTCATGTTGTGCTTCCTCGCTGCGCGATCGACGCCACGCCATCCAGAATGAGCGTGACTCCGAATTCGAACCTTCGGGCGGGATCGTGATGAAGCGCGAACACCGATGCCTCGCGTCGATCGGCGGGTGCACTGTCGAAAGCTCCGCGTCCCAATTGAATTGCGACGTGTCCGGTCACGAAATCATGCACGGCGCCGTATGCGTAAGTGGCCTGTTCGTCATCGAGGCCGGCCTGCGAAAGTGCTCGCACGACTCGGTGGGCGGTATCGTCGGCACCGGGTGCTTCCAGCGATGCCTGCCGATGGGCTTCCAGAACGAGGGGATGCCTCATCAGAAGGTCATGTAGACCGTAGGCGAACGTGTGGGCAACCCCGCGCCAGTCGGTCGGCCAGTCGATCGACGAGACGGCTTCTCCCACGAGGGTGGAAATCAGGTCTCGCCTCAGCGCGTCGATGCCGCCGGTAGTGCGGTGGACGGACATCGGCGATATGCCCAGTCGCTCGGCGAGCACTCGAAATGAGACCGCGTCCAGGCCGTCCGTATCGGCGATCTCGGCCGCAGCATCGAGTATCTGTCTGTGACTCAATGCTTTTGGTCGACCGGCCCTTGCAGAGCCGGCGGATTCGGATACCATGCTGACAACAATAGCGATACGCGTATCGAAATTACAAGTGTCGATTGACCTACAAGGAGTGCTGCCCGATGACTGATCTCCATCAATTGTCCGCTGTCGAACTCGCCGGTGTGATCGCCGCGAAGCAGGTCTCGATCCCCGAGGTGGCCCGGTACTTCGTCGATCGTGCGACCACTTCCGATGACGTGGGTGCATTCACGACGATCGCCGGGGAACATGCGATCGAACTCGCCGAGCAGGCCCAGTGCAGGTTGGACGAGCGGGACGCCGGACCGCTTCCGCGCCTGTTCGGCGTCCCGACGGCTATCAAGGACCTCGACGCGACTCGCGGCATCCGCACGACCTTCGGATCGGCGCTCTTTCGGGACTTCGTGCCGGACGCCGATGACGAGATCGTCGAGGCGATCCGAGAAGGTGGTCTGATCGATATCGGCAAGACGACGGTGCCCGAGTTCGGGGCAGCGTGTTACACCGAGCCGGAAGTTGCTCCGCCCGCGCGCAGTCCGTTCGATCGCACACGAAGTGCTGCCGGTAGCAGTGGTGGCGCCGCGGCCGCCGTTGGCGCTGGTCTGGTGCCGTTTGCTCAGGGAAGTGACACCGCCGGGTCGTTGCGTTCACCGGCAAGTACGTGCGGAGTCGTGGGCCTCAAGCCGAGTCGCGGTCTGATCACGATGGGGGTGGCAGGTCACGACAACTTCGGTTTTGCGAGCAAGGGGCCGATCGCCCGAACGGTTCGCGATACCGCTGCACTGCTGGATGTTCTGGCGACGCGACCTGGCGCCGGGACGATTCACCCGCCCCGGCCGAAGTCGTTCGAAGAGTTTGTCGTCCAGGCAGAAGGATCGCACTCTCGCCCCCTGGCCGTCGCCCTCGCTCATGGCTCGGTATCCGGCGGCACGGTGGACCCACGAGTCTCCGAGGCGGTATCGAGGGTGGGCGTCGTTCTCGAGAGCCTGGGACACAACGTGTTCGAACGACCTCAGGTCCGAGACGACGCCTTCGTCGATGCCTTCACCACGATGTTCTCGTCTTTGGCCGGCACCAAGCCCATTCCCGAAGAGTACGAACACCTTCTCCGTCCGATAGTGCAGCACTTACGTGTTCGAGCGAACGAAGTGCCGTCGGGCGATCTGGCCGCGGCAATCGGAGTTGTTCAGGCATGGGCGCGGCGGTGGAGCCTGGATTACGCCGACGCCGATCTTGTTGTCACCCCGACGGTGACAACACCGCCGTTGGCAGTCGGTGAGCTACGTAATGACGAAGACCCCGCGACCGAACTGATCGACATGGTCGCTTTCACGGGAAACACCATCGTCGCCAACGCAACTGGATTCCCGTCGATCAGCTTGCCACTCGGTTGGACGGAAGACGGTGTTCCACTCGGCGTGATGATCTCGGCGAAATGGGGTTGCGACGCAGAATTGCTCTCTGCCGCTGCAATGCTGGAGAACGCGATGCCGTGGAAGGATCGATACCGATTCGACCGCGCAACCGTGCTCTAACCCGGGAGCGACGTCCGCCCGCCGGCCGATGCAAACCCCAACCACGTGTGGCGGTTACCCCACCAACACCACCCGACTTTCGGGGCGTTGCGGTTGTCTTTGCCGTCCCGGCCGGTTCCGTTGCTGATCCACACAGCCGGGGTTCTGGTGTCGAAAGATCCGTCAGGCTTACGCAATCGGGAGCCGATCGTCATGAAGCACTTTCCGCGTTCGAGGACGTCGGGGCGCTGCAACAGCCAGTGAATGCCTTCGGTGAGGGTCAGCGGCGTACGGTCGGCATCAACGATCGCGGGAAGTGCTTCGTCCGGGCTCCAATTGGCCAGGTGATCCCCGCGGTCGACTTCACCGAGCAGATACATCGCGGTATCAGGCAACGCGGCCGGCTCGGTAGGAGCGAACAGATCGACGTCGGCCATGTCGACGACAATGAAGCCCCGCTTGTTCTTGTGCTCGAGCAGGGGAGTCAAAATGGAAGCTGGAGCGAGTTTTTCGTGCACGGTAAGCAGTCCCACCTCACCTTGTCCGGCTGCGGCGGCTGCCCTGACGTCGCCGGCAGAAAGCCCGGCCATCTCGTGTACCCCGAGTTCGATCAATCGTTCGGCCTGCTGATCGATGGGCGGGAGGTCGAAGTGCATACCTGCGATCCTACCGATCGTGAGCAGGCCGATCGGTGGGATCGGCGGTGAGGGAAGTCGGCCACGAGACGCCCAACGCGCGCATGATGAACGGGACGGTGGTCGCCACGACAGTGTCCACTCGGTCGCCGGCCATGAGCATCGGGCGACGGCTTTCCACGCAGGCGAGGATGAGTTGCGCGGACGCGGCAGCATCGGAATCGACAAAGACGCCGGCGTCGACACCTTCCTGGACGAGCTGTTCTACCAGAACCGACAGCGGGACAATATGTTCGAGGAAACTTTCGCGATCTTGCGCAGACAGCAATTCGACCAACGCGATTCCCGTGAATCGCTGCAGTGAGAACTCGACGAGCGTCAGTTTGACGAGGATTTCGATTCGGTCGACAGGATTCTCGCGATCCGCGAGTTCACGCTCGGCCAGGAGCAGGAATCTGTCCATCTCCCGGGTGGACCAGGCAAGCAGTAACGCAGATTTGTCGGGGAAGTAGTTGTACACCGCGGTCCGTGAGACACCGGCTGCCTGGGCCACAGTCTGCAGCTTCACGTTTTGCCAGCCCTGCTCGTGAAGTTCGCGAATGAACGCGTCCAACATGGCTTCTCGGGTCGCGATCTTGTGTTCTGCGGTTGTCGCGCCACCGGTCAGCTTCGGCATGGTCGATCCTCCTGTGTCTGATTCATGGTCACGGGGAGGTCGAACAGATCCGCAACAAGGCGTGGATCACCCTGCCACATCGAGACGGGTACAAGCATCATCTGCTGCGCGATCGAGCGTACGGATCGGCAGACTTCCTGCGCCTCGGCGGCGGTGAGCGTCGTGCGTTTGCGCAATCGCTCCATCTCCGCGGCAGTCAGATCGGTGATCCATTCTTCGGCTGCAAGTGAGAGAGGTGAATCCGGTGTCACGGCCGATCCAACTCGGCACTGGAGAACCTCGAAGTCATCACGGACAGCATGATGACGGCGACGACCGAAACGGCGTGTGCACCCGCCAGCCAGAGCGACTCGGGTGCATGTTTGTGGAGGGTCGGCGCCATCAGCATGGCCATGAGGAGGGCGAGACCCGACAACATCGCGGGGCCGTCGGGTCGGCCGACAAGCAGGCTGACCAGGAGAACGAGCGCGACAACGCTGCAGGCCACGTCTACAGGCGGGTACGTGGTCGGGACGATTCCGTGGACGGTGTCGGTTAGGTTCAGCCCGATCGACACCAATTGTGCGAGGCCCGTCGCGCCGGCCAGCCAGGCCGTCCACCGCAGTCCGTGAAGACCGGCTTTCCGCACCACGGTCAGAGGCTCCTCCGAAGATCCCCATGCTGCGGACGTCGGTGTTGTCACGGGCCTTCTCCTTTTTATGACGAGGTGTCGTCATAAAGTATCAGCGCTGGAAAAGTGGGTTTCCGAGGGTAGGTAATTGGCTAGTCCTGAGGAGACAGACACGGCAATATCAACAGTTGAATATCCGACGAGGCGAACTGCGGGAGGTGGCTCGATGACGACCCCTGTCCGCACGGATCGGCCCTCGTCGAAACAGAGTTGGTTGGCGCGCGCGGCATTTGCTGCGCTGGTTCTTGCCGTCGTGGTGCTCCTGATTTTCGCCGGACTGAAAACCTTGACCATGCTGATCCTGGGGATCGGTGGGGTGGTCGTGTGCGTCGTAGCGGTGTACTGGTTTCTGACCACCCGCGGATTCCTCCGCTGGATCTCGTTGGCTGTGGCGGTTCTGACGCCGATCGTGGTGCTCGCCTTCCTGATCCGAGAACGCCTCTTGTGGGTGGTGCTGCTCTCGATCGGATTGTTCGTCATAGCCGGTATCTGCGCCCGCGCCGCTTTGGAGGGGGAGGAGAAGGAACTGCCGGTGGTCGAGCGACCGGCGCCGCCGCCCGCCAAACCGTTCTTCGTGATGAATCCGAACTCCGGCGGTGGCAAGGTCGAGAAGTTCGACTTGAAACGCAAGGCCGAGGAACGAGGGGCCACGGTCGTACTGCTCGAGGGGCCGGAGAAGATCGACGTGACGGCCTTGGCCAGGCAGGCGGTCGCGGACGGCGCCGACCTACTCGGTGTTGCCGGTGGCGACGGAACTCAGGCGTTGGTTGCCGCTGTCGCGGCCGAACACGATCTGCCCTTCCTGGTCGTCAGCGCCGGGACGCGCAATCACTTCGCCGCGGATCTGGGTCTCGACCTCGACGATCCGTCACGGTGCCTCGACGCTCTTGTCGACGGCGTCGAGGTGACGGTGGATCTGGGTAATGTCGGCGGTCGAACCTTCGTCAACAACGCATCGTTCGGGGCATACGCCGAAGTTGTCCAGAGTCCGGAGTACCGCGACGCCAAAACCAGCACCTTCCTGCAGAAACTCCCGGATCTGCTCGCCGGACGCGCCGGAGCGGTGCTGACCGCGCGCTCCCCGAGCGTGTCCGCGGTGGGTCCACAGGCGGTTCTGGTCAGCAACGGACCGTACGAGATGAACGACTTGGCGGGGCTCGGTCATCGCCCGCGATTGGACCGGGGCACTCTCGGGATCGTGGCGATCTCCGTCGGCAGCGCCCGTCAGGCCGTCGGGTTACTCCATCGGGCGCATCAACGAGGCCTGGCTCAGGGCACCGGATTCGAGGTGATCATCGACGCCGACACCGACGAGATTCCGGTCGGCGTCGACGGTGAGGCTCTGGTGATGCCGACTCCCGTCAGGTGCACGGTCAGCCCGCAGGCACTGAGAGTCAGAGTCCCCCGAGACCGTCCGGGCGTCCGTAGGCCCAGGCATGCCTGGGATCTGGTCCGATTGCGAGAGTTGGCTAAGTTCACGAAATCCGGCGCATGACCTGGCGATAGCCTTGCATGACTGCCAGCAGAGTGAATCCGGCAAACATGTCCGATTTGCACCGGATGCTGGCAGCATTGAGGGCCGGTACGGATCCTCGAGGAGCAATCGAATGACGATCACACCCAGCGAAGCGCCGGTAGTCGAGACAACGTACGGGCCGGTTCGTGGATCCACGGAAGGTGCGGTATCGAGTTGGAAGGGGATCCGCTACGCGGCACCTCCGGTCGGGTCGTTGCGTTTCCGCGCACCCGTTCCGCCACAGCCGTGGACCGAGATTCAAGACGCAACAGAATTCGGTCCGTGTGAACCGCAAAGTCGACTTGCGATGATCCCGCTCGGTGAGAACGTTCCGATGGATGAAGACTGCCTGTTTCTCAACGTATGGGCGCCGGGCCCCGTCGGCTCTGATGAGCCGGGTAAACCGGTCATGGTCTGGATTCACGGCGGTGCGTACTTTCGCGGAGCATCCAGCCAACCACTTTTCGACGCAACCACATTGGCTGAGAACGGTGACGTTGTCGTCGTCTCGATCAACTACCGCATCGGTGTGTTCGGCTTCGTCGATTTCTCGTCCTTCAACTCGGAAGAACACACCTTCGAACCCAATGTCGCTCTCCGCGACATGATTGCAGCGCTGCAATGGGTTCAAGGCAACATCGCGGCCTTCGGTGGTGATCCGAATCGGGTGACGTTGTTCGGCGAGTCGGCAGGTGGCGGCGCTGTGACGACGCTGATGACCGTGCCGTCCGCCCGTGGCCTGTTTCATCGCGCTATCGCCGAGAGTTCCCCCGCCACTTCGGTGTACGGGAGTGAACGTGGCGAGATCGTCGCGAAGCTGTTTCTGGAGATCTTCAGCGGCGGTGGCGATCTGGGTCTATTGCGGTCCACGTCTGCCGAAGACATGATCGGGCCGTCAGACGAACTGTTTGCTCGCGTCCCTCAGGAGACGCCCGGCACTTTGGCGTTCGCGCCGATCGTCGACGGTGATCTGCTCCCTGATTACCCGGTGCGCGCGTTCCGTCACGGCAGTGCACACCCGATTCCGCTGATCATCGGAACCAACAAAGACGAATCTTCGCTCTTCCGGATGATGAAATCGCCGTTGATGCCGATCGATCCCGTCGTGATCACGTCGATGTTCGCGGAGATCGCCGACGAGCACCCTGGGCTCGAGCTACCCGATCATTCGCAGATCGAAGGCGCGTATTCGGGGCTGTCCAAGCTGGGCGCTGGTCTCGGGCTGACCCGTGACTTCGGATTTCGTTTGCCCACGCTGTGGATTGCCGAGGCGCACAGCAAGATTGCACCGACCTGGTTGTACCGATTCGACTACGCGCCGCCGATGCTCAAGGCGCTGAAAATTGGTGCGACCCACGGGACCGAACTTGCCTACGTCTTCGGCAACATCAATCACGGAGCGCGGGACATCACCTACAAATTGGGTGGGCTGAGCGCGGCGCGTCACGTGTCAGAGCGCATGCAGGCTAGGTGGCTGGATTTCGCCAGAGCTGCAGGTGATTACGGCACCGGAGCCGATCGTGAACTGGGTGCGGACCCGGGGTGGCCCACTTACGACACCGACACACGCTCGACACTGTTGATCGACAAGCACGATGCCGTCGTCGCTGATCTGGATTGCGAGATCCGGGAGGCGTGGGGTGACACGGTGATTGCATTCACCTGATGGTTCCGGTCTACTGCAGTGTGGCGAGATAGTGCGAGACGGGTCCCGCTGTGAGCATTCCGCTTCCGGCGCCGGCAATTTCGGCGGCGGCAGGTAAGAGCGCCGCTCGAGCACGCTCCTTGACTCGACTGTCGCCGACTGCAGTTGCCGCCGCGGCAGTCAGGCACCACAGTGCCTCGGAGAGTAGGTCTTTGGGCGGGTCCGGCAATGCCTCGACGGCCTTCGCTGCTTCGTTCGCCTGCCCCTGTGCGATGAGCAGGTGTGGCCGGGCCCAGGGTTCGTACGGGCCCCACTGCGTAGCCGGGTCGAAAATTGCCGGCAGTCCCCGCCACACGCGGAGGGCGAGAATTGCGAGAGGGAGTATGCCGTCCTCGAGACCCGGCATACCGGAACCGGAAAGGTTCACCGCCGCAGCTTCGTACAGCTTCTCGCAGTGCGCCGCTTCCGCGCCGGTAGTGGCCGTTCGCATAGCGCGAAACCAGGTGGTGAACACCGCTGCCAACGGCCGTTCGTGACGTCCGGCCAATCGATCAACTGTCTCGGCGTGTAGCTCGGCTGCGTCGAATTGCCCCAGTGCGCCGAGCGCTTGCATACGGATGAGATGGCCGAGAATCTCGAAGGTGGACAGTCCGTGTCGAGCGGAGAGGTCGACCAGTTCACGGCCGATGCCGTCGCGCTCGGAGGCCAGACCGGTAGTCCAGAACGTCTGCATGAACAATCCGTTCAGAGCGAAAGCCAGGAGACCTGGATCGTCGAGAGCGCGACTGATCTGCACTGCAGCGCGGGCACATTCGAGCCCGCGCTGACCGGACAGTCCGCGCGATTCGAGTGCAATTGTCGCCAACAGTCTGGCCCGAGCGGGTTCGTTGCCGACCGGAAGTCGATCGAGGGTGCGCTGAGCGGCCGCGACGATCTGTGCAGCCTGCCGAGGATCGTCGGATCGTGTCCAGATTCCGGGCACGTCGTAGTTGCCGATGATCCGTGCGGTGAGTTCGACATCGTCCAATTGTTCAGCGGCACCGATGATTGTCAGTCGTTGGTTTCGGGCAGTCTCGAGTCCGCTTCCGCCCGTAACTGCCAAACTTCGGAGCAGGCCGACGGTTGACTCCAATCTCGATTTCGATCCTGCCGCTACGGTCCGGTCGTACGCTGCCGAAACATGAGTGAAGATCTGTTCTGCCGCTACAGGATCCAGGTGGTTTTCGCGGCGGAGAATGTCCGACTCGAGGTCGGTCAGTCGTGGCCCGGGGTCGATGCCCAACTCTTCGGCGAGTAGCTCGCGTGCGCGACGTAGGACTGCCAGAGCATCGCCTTGACGGTTGGAGCGGTACAGCGCGAGAGCGAGTAGTCGCCAACCATCCTCGCGCCAAGGGTGTTCCATGACGTGGGCGTCCAGATCGGGAATCGCTTCGGCAGTTCGCCCGAGATCGAGTTGCGCGGATGCGAAGCGTTCTACGGCAGTCAGACGCAGTTCCTCGAGGCGTGACCGCTCCGATCGAGCCCACGGTTCTTCGGCGAACTCCGCGTAGGCCGGCCCTCTCCACAGTTGGAGCGCGGTTCGGAGCAGTTCGAGTGATTGCGCCGGCGTCGAATCGGCGGCTTCACGTACCAGTCTTTCGAATTCCCAAGCGTCGACCGCGTCGGGTGCAGCACGAAAGGCGTAGCCAGGGCCTTCGGTGACAATGACTTTCGGCTTCGTTCGCGGGGCACGATCCGGTTCGAGCGCGCGCCTCAGTGCGGAAACGAACGTACGTATTGCACTGGTCGCCCCGGCCGGAGGATCGACCCAGAAGTCGTCGACAATCACGTCCACCGGAACAACACGTCCTCGGGCAATGATCAGACGAGCGAGAACCGCTCGGTGTCGCGGGCCCTTCAGATCGATCAACCCTGACGAATTGTTCCACGCGACCACGGGTCCGAGAACTCCGAAAAATGTGTGGTCTCGCATTTCCCCACGTTATCGCGCTCATCGAATGCTCATCGACCACGGCGAGGCTGATTGCCATCACCCCGACAAACGAGAGCGACCGATGACGATCACCATTCCAGGCTTCGACTATCAGCAGATTTCCACAACAGACGGGGTGCGGCTCAACGTCGCGGTCGGCGGAAGCGGAACACCACTCGTCCTTCTGCACGGCTTCCCTCAGACTCACCTCATGTGGCGTCACGTAGCCACTGCCTTGGCGTCGGATCACACTGTCATCTGCCCGGATCTCCGCGGATACGGAGCCAGCGACAAACCGGTCGAGGAAAACCCGGACACCTACTCCAAAAGAACAATGGCTGCCGACATTGTCGAGGTGGCGAAGAAGCTGGGACACGAGAAGTTCGCCCTCGTCGGCCACGATCGTGGTGCGCTGGTTGCCGTCAGAGCTGGGCTGGACCACCCGGATGTGATCACACAGCTCGGTTCGCTGGACGTGCTCCCGACCTTGGATATGTGGGACATCCTGCACGGATCGAATGCTGCTGTGGCGTTCCATCTCTATCTCATGGCTCAGCCACCTGGTCTTCCCGAGCAGATGATCAGCGCCAGCGCCGACGCGTTCTTCGAGCACTTTCTCGACGTGTGGACGCAGAACCGCGAAGCGATTCCGGCAGACGTGCGGGCGGAATACCTGCGCGCCTCACGGGAGGCGGTGCCGTCGATCGTTGCCGATTACCGGGCGTCGGCAGGCATCGACATCGAACACGATCAGGTCGATCGGGATGCTGGCAACCAACTGCACATGCCGGTCACGGTCATTCAGCAGGACTGGGGTTCGATGCTCGGCTACGACGCCGAGGCCCTGTGGAAAGCGTGGGCGCCCGATCTCGAGCACCGCACGCTGTCCGCAGGTCACTTCATGGCGGAAGAGGCGCCTGCCGAAGTGGTCGAGGCGATCCGGACCCTACTCGAGAGGTAGTTTTGACGCTTCTCGGCTGTCGAGGTACTGGCGAGCGCATCACGTGCGTCGCGAATGGACGAGGGGGATCGATGGGTTTCTCGCTGCACTTCATGCGTATGACGAAGGACGTGCAACTCGATGTTGATCGGGCGGCGGTCGCCGCTTTCCTCGATCAGCACGGGCTGCGCGTGGTCGAGAGCCCGTACGGAGGCGAGATCGTCGACCGTGACGACAGGGCATTGACGATCGACGGGGCCTTCTCCGACCTTCATCTCGACTCGCTCGAGCAGAGCGATCCACTCAGTGGTGGAATCTTCCACGCGACGCTGTCGCCTGCCGAGTGCGCGTTCGTCTACGACCTCTGCGCGGCCGCTGGGTTCCTGATCGTCAACCCTCAGGGTGACCCGACGTTTCTCGTTCCCCAGCGCAATCACGAGCCCGACGACGTTTCCGAGTTGGAGGACGTCGTCTGGGTCGAAAGCGCCGAGGAACTGGCGCGGGCGCTCACCGGTGGTTTCCAAGCGTTCCGCGAGTTTCGGGACCGCGTGACAGGACGAGCCGCCGGTGCCGAATGATCGGGGCCCCGTCGGGTTGACGAAGGTCGGATTCTACCGCTTGACCCCGGCCGCCAAGTCGTCGACCAGGACCTTGGCGGTCAATGCGTATCCCGCGGCCGTGTAGTAGTCGAACGGAATCACGCGACCGGCCTGTGCGGCGGGCAAGCGCTGCCACGTCGGCGAGGTGTACACGCTGCCGGAGGCGCTGCGATCCAAGGCGAAGATGACGTCGGCTTCTTCGAGACGGTTGAACTGCTCCGACCCGAGCATCACGCGAAGGTCGGGGCCTTCACGGAGCACCTCGAACCCGAGGTCCTCGGCGACGGCGGTGCGGAAATCGTTCTGGAACCACGCGATCTGATCCTCGGCGGCGGCGACGAAGGCAACCTTCTTGCCGGCCATCAGCGGTTCGACGGTCGGGCGGACCTGAGCTACATGGGCGTCGTACTCGGCGAGTACTTCTTCGGCGCGATCGCTGCGCCCGATGCCGGTGAGGAAGTCCGACATGACTTTGCGCCACTCGGGGGTGAAGTCCTTGCCGACGGGCAGGACCGGTGCGATCTGCTGCATCCGGTCGTTGCCGTACGACCCGGTGTCCCACCAGCCGGCGCTGAGGACGAGAAGGTCCGCGCCGAGGGTCGAGATGTATTCGAAGTTGGGATCCGAAGCACCTTCGGCGAAAATCTCGACACCGGTGGCATCCGGGACCTCGCGGCGAAGGTGTTCGGCGGCGCCGGTCGGGTAGGCGGTCACCGGGTACCCCGCAAGGATCGACAATTCGAGGCCGTCGCGTGGATCGAGGGCAACGACGTTCTGGGGGTCCGTCGGAATGATCAGCTTCTCGTCGCCGCGTGTGAACTCGAAGGTCTCCGCGTTATCGGGCGTCGAACTTTCCGTGCTGCTGCAGGCGGCGAGAAACGCGGCTGCAGCGACGCCCGCGCCGACGCCGAAGAAACCGCGCCGCGTCAGGTTGTCCACGATCGCCCAGTAGTCGCGATCGGTCGTGGAGGGAGAAAGAAGTCGAGTCATGTTTGTTAGGTTAGCCTTAGGGGCTGCCTTCGGGAATGGCGAAACAGCTCCCATGAGCGCCAAGAAATACGGCGAACACGCCAGCGCGCAGAGTGTTGTCGGCGTCACCGGCCCGCCTGAATCACAACCCACTTTCGACCTTTGACGTGCATGACGTCACAACCGGCCGCCTCCTCGATCGCGATTTGGCCCTGATGGCGCCGACTATGCTGGGTGCACCAGCAGTACGATTTCGGAGGTTGCAATGCAGATCACCAGCGTCGGCCACGCAGGATTTCACATCCAGACCGAGGCCGGATCCATCCTGTGTGATCCATGGGTGACCCCGACGTATTTCGCGTCCTGGGTGCCGTTCCCCGACAACACCGAGTTGGACTGGGACGCGCTGGGCAATTGCGACTACCTCTACGTTTCGCACCTGCACAAGGATCACTTCGATCCGAAGAACCTGATCGCGCACGTCAACAAGGACGCCACCGTCCTGCTCCCCGATTACCCGGTGCCGGACCTCAAACGTGAGCTCGAGAAGCTCGGCTTCCACAAGTTCTTCGAGACGGAAGACTCCGTCAAGCACACAGTCAGCGGTCCCAAGGGCGATCTCGACATCATGATCATCGCTTTGCGCGCTCCCGCGGACGGTCCGATCGGTGACTCAGGCCTGGTCGTCTCGGACGGGGAGACCACCTGTTTCAACATGAACGACGCCAGGCCCGTCGACCTGGACCCGCTGACCGACGCCTTCGGGAAGGTCGACATCCATCTGCTGCAGTACTCGGGCGCGATCTGGTACCCGATGGTCTACGACATCCCGAAGGGCACCAAGCGCAACTTCGGGAAGCAGAAGCGTCAGCGCGGCATGGACCGTTGCCGCAACTACATCGCCCAGGTCGACGCTGCCTGGGTTGTCCCGTCGGCCGGCCCGCCGGTCTTCCTCGACGACGACCTGCGTTACCTCAACGACGATCACGGCGACGAGGGAAACATCTTCCCCGACCAGATCACGTTCCTCGAGCAGATGCGCATCAACGGCAACGATCGTGGTCTGCTGATGATCCCCGGCTCGGCCGTCGAACTTCGGGGGAGCGAGAAGGTCGCCCTGACGCATCCCATCCCGGACGCGGACGTCGACAAGATCTTCTCGAACAAGGCCGAGTACATCGAGAAGATGGCGCAGAAGATGGCACCGGTCATCGCCGCGCAGAAGGCTACGTGGGCTCCGGCCGAAGGCGAGCCGCTGCTCGACGGTCTGAAGGCCAAGTTCGAGCCGATCATGGCGCAGTCCGATCTGATCTGCGACGGAATCGGCTACCCCGTCGGACTCGTGATGGGAGAGGAGACTGTCGTCCTCGACTTCCCGAAGCGGATCGTTCGCGAGCCCATCGACGGAGAAGGTAAGTACCGCTACGGCTTCCGCATTGCTCCCGAACTGGTTCGCACCGTTCTGCGTGACGACGAGCCAGACTGGGTCAACACCATTTTCCTGTCGACACGCTTCACGGCGTGGCGCATCGGTGGGTACAACGAGTTCCTCTACACGTTCTTCAAGTGCCTCACCGACGAACGCATCGCATACGCCGACGGCTGGTTCGCCGAGGCGCACGACGACAGTGCGTCTATCGAGTTGGGTGGCTACGAGATTCAGCGTCGTTGCCCCCACCTCAAGGCTGACCTGTCGAAGTTCGGTGTCGTCGACGGCACCAACCTCACCTGCGATCTGCACGGCTGGCAGTGGGATCTCGAGACCGGCCGCTGCAAGACGTCCAAGGGCCACGAGCTGCGCACCAGCAAGCTGAGCTGAACCGAGCTCGTCGGGTGACGGGATACAGCAGGTCGCTGATCGGCCTGGCGACAGCGCTCGCCGGGTTGGCCGGATACGTCGACGCGCTCGGATTCATCACGCTCGGTGGGCCTTTCGTTTCGTTCATGAGCGGCAACATGACGCAGGCGAGCGTCGCATTTGCCGACGGGGTGTGGTCGACCGCGCGGGTGGCAGGCGGCATCATCGTGCTCTTCCTCCTGGGAATCGCGCTGGGAACCGTCGTCACCCACTTCACGGAGCGGTACTCCGTCCGGACGCGCAAGGTCACGGTGCTTGCGGTTGTGGCTGGACTGCTGGCCATCGGTTCGGTGATGAGCAGCCTCGACGTCACCCCAGGCGCGATTTCCGCGATGGCCCTGGCGATGGGAGCCGTCAACTCGGTGTTCCAACGCGACGGTGAGGTGACGATCGGTGTCACGTACATGACCGGTGCGCTGGTCAAGATGGGCCAGCGTCTCACCGGAGCCTTTCTGGGCGGCCCGAAGTGGGCGTGGCTGCAGCACTTCGGGATGTGCGCGGGGTTGATCGCGGGCGCGGTAGTCGGTGCGCTCGTTCATCGGTGGATCGGCCTTCACGCTCTGTGGCCTGCTTCGGCATTCACGGTTCTTCTGATCGCCGTCGCGTGGCGGGTCTCGCCCCCGGCGCCGGCACAGGTGTAGAAAGAGCGGGGTACACAAGCCGGAGTGCGGGGGAACTGTGGATGCTCTGATCATCGTTGTGCTGGGACTACTCGGAATCGTCGCCGCCTCGACGCTGGGGGCGCGGATCGGAGTCGCGGCGCCGCTGATTCTGGTGATGGCCGGGATCGTTGTCAGCCTCCTCCCCTTTGTCCCAGCAGTGGACATCGATCCGGAATGGATTCTCGCGGGTGTGCTTCCGCCGCTGCTGTACTCAGCTTCGGTCTCGATGCCGTCGATGGAGTTTCGGCGTGAATTCGGTGCTATCGGTGGGCTCTCAGTTCTCCTCGTCGTGGTGAGTGCGCTTGTTCTGGGTGTGTTCTTCTCCTGGGTGATACCAGGACTCGGCATCTGGTGGGGCATTGCACTCGGCGCGATCGTGAGCCCGACGGATGCCGTCGCGACGTCCATCGTCAAGAAACTCCCGGTCTCGCCGCGGGTGGTGTCGATCCTCGAAGGCGAAAGCCTGCTCAACGACGCTACCGCTCTGGTCCTGTTGCGTACTGCCATCGCCGGAGCGGCCGCGTCGGTATCGCTGTGGAGTGTGTTGGGCAAGTTCGCTTTTGCCGTCGTCGTGGCCGCGGTCATCGGTGTTGTCGTCGGCAAGGTCAACCTGATGGTTCGTGCCCGTGTCACCGACTCGACGGTCAACACGGTCATCTCGTTCACGGTGCCGTTTCTGGCCGCGATCCCCGCCGAAGAGTTGGGTGCATCGGGGTTGGTTGCTGCCGTTGTGGCCGGGCTCGTCACCGGCTACGACGCTCCTCGGAAGCTTTCGCCGCGTCATCGGTTGTCGGACTCCCAGAACTGGCGCACAGTCGAACTGGTCCTCGAAGGTGCGATCTTCCTGGTGATGGGCCTCGAACTCTCGTCGATAGTCGACGATGTCCGGGTCGACCACGAGGGAATACCTACCGCATTCTTCGTCGCTGCGGGTGCACTGTTCCTCACGATCTTGGTTCGGGCTCTGTACGTCGCGCCGCTACTGCGAGCACTCCAGGCGCGGGCGAACTTTCGCGAACGCATGAAACCCAGACTCTCCGACATCGCGAATCGTCTCGAAAATCCAGAGGATTACCCACCGGACGAAGGGCGGCGTAGCAGGCGCCGGGCGCCTTCGGCGAATCAGATGGAACGGTTCAAGATTCGGGTGCGGCGGACGGTTGCCGATATCGATTACTACCTTGCCGCGCCGTTGGGATGGCGTGAAGGGACGATCGTCATCTGGGCCGGTATGCGCGGAGCGGTCACTCTGGCTGCCGCGCAGACTCTTCCGGAAGACACTCCGAGTCGATCGCTTCTGATCTTGGTGGCGTTCCTGGTCGCAGCCGGCTCGTTGATCCTTCAGGGTGGGACGTTGAAGCGCGTCGTAGTGGCGGTCGGTCCGGCAGCGCAGGACCTCACCGATTCCGAACTCGACGAACATCGACGTTTGCTCGCTCTACTCGAGGATGCTTCTGCGAGTTTCGTTCCACCCGAAGGGCAGTCGAAGAAGAAGACCCGGCTCGATGTGATCGACGCGCAGCGCCAAGCGCTACTCGACGCGCGGGACGACGGCCTGTTCGACGCACGGATGCTCGGATCGGCACTGGCCGCGCTGGATGCCGATCAGATCAGCCTCGAACTCAAGGGCGGTCCGGACGGTTGATCACGTGCACAGTCTCTTTCGAGCAGACGTCATCATTGCCCGCGTGATCACGCCGTGCAGTACCTGAACTGGTGCGAAGTAGATTCGGCCCGCGCGGTTCTTCAGCTCCACGGCAGTGACGACGTGCAGGAGACCGGCGTCGTTGTCGGCCTGAACCGAGGCGACGAATCGTAGGTGTTTCTCGTCCGCCTCGATGAGGGCCTCGCCGTCGGCGATCTTGTCGACGGTAAAGGTGTCCGGGCGTCCCTTGGCGATGCCGAGCAGTCCGACTACCCGCTCCCTGAGCCAGAACATCGCGAGGACTGGTGCGGGGACATTCCTGACGTCGAAGACGGCCTGCGCCCACTCCTCGGAAGTATGGGTCGGAACAGACGGGATGGTGATCGTGGTGGCTTCTGCCCAGTCCGGTGCAGACATTGCCTTGAATGCGAGTGTCATTTCATCCTCCGTACGGTGCCGTATGGAACTTACCCATACGGTACCGTACGGAGGTGACGAATGCCCGCGCCCGACTCTCCCGCGATCAATGGATCGATGCTGCTTTCGAGGCTCTGACCAGCCACGGGCCAGGTGCCGTCGCTGTGGAGAAGGTGGCACGCACGCTGGGATCGACCAAGGGTTCCTTCTATTGGCACTTTGCGAACCGTGACGAATTGCTGCAGGCTGCGCTCGATCGATGGGAAGTTCTGGCAACCGAGCGACTGATCTCTTCCGTCGAGGCCTCCGGCGAACCGGCAGAGGTGAGGTTGCGTCGCCTGGTCGACGCGGTCACAACCGGACTGGCCGGTCGCCGTGCGGAGTTGGAACTGCTTGCCGGGATCGACCATCCTGTGGTTTCGGCGGCGGTTCGACGTGTCACCGAGCGTCGAGTCGCCTACATCGTGACGTTGTTGGTCGATCTGGGGATGGACAGGCAGAAAGCGGAACATCGTGGCGTACTTGCCTATTCGATGTACCTGGGGCAGATGCAATTGGTGCACAGTGCGCCAGATGTGGTTCCTGGCAGCGGTGCGGACGCTCACGCGCTCGCCGACGAGTTCGTGAGCATGGTTCTGGCCGGGTAAGTCCGCCATCGAATGCAGCGTGATCTGCGCATCACCCTGCGCTTTCAGGTGAGGGACCACACATTGCGCGTAACCCATAGTTACAGATACTTTGAGGTCAGCTGAAGTGGGGTGCCGGGTATGTCGGCATTTCCCGGAGGCGCAAAACCGTTTCACGACAGGAAGAAAGGTGACTCACCATGAGCGTTGTGCTTATTTCGTTGCTGGTCGCCGCTGGACTCACCGTGCTGGCCACCAGTGACGGTGCCGGTCTGGACTTCGGGAGTCGGCAGCTGAACCGCCAGTTGAAGACCCGCACGCACCGGTAACCCCGGAAATCGGCCGGCTCCACGCGATACTTCGCGGAGCCGGCCTTTTGCGTTGTCCGGTCAGTTCACCCCGAGATCTGCCAGCCAGGCCCGCGTGCTGCGGGCAGTGATACCCAAGGCAGCAGTAGAACCCGTCGCGGAGTCGAACGCGACGCTGTCGGCAGATTCGAGTCCCGTGTAGAGCTGGGAAACCCCGGCTGCTGCACCCGCTCCGATGATCGGCGCAATCGATGCACCGAAGGCATCGGGTGTTACGGCTTCGAAAGTTACCGCGCGCGAGAAGTGTTCGGCGAATGCCTCGGCCAATTCGATACCGGTGATCGCCGGAATCTGTCCGATGTCGACCGCGTCCGGTGCTACGTCGAGAGTCAGGGCCGCGACGGCTGCATCAGCGACGTCGAGATGTGAACTCCATGTGACCGCGAGATCGGCACGCAGTGGGTAACGCAGGACGCCTTCGTCTTTCACTCCCGACAGCACAGTGGGCAGAAGAAGATTCTCGAGGAACAAACGTGGGGTCAGAACGGTCACCGCGATGCCTTCGGCGCGAAGTCCGTCGACGAGCTCGGAGAGAACGGGTGTGTTGGGACCGGCAAGCGGCGAAGTAGCGTCGCCGATCACCGTGCCGCTGGTAGAGATCACGAACCGCGAAGGGCGCGCCGCTCTCGCTGCAGCCAGAACATTGTGGGCATAACCAGCTAGCGTCTCGGTGTCGCCGGCGAGTGGCAGGTGAAAGAACACCCCGTCCGCCCCGCGATAAGCGTCGGCGAGAGAGTCGACTGACGCATTGTCCGCGACGACGGTGTTCGCACCCTCGAACGTCTGGTCAGGGTTACGGGTAATTGCTCGGACTTCGGCCCCTGCCGATCCGGCGAGAGCCGCGACCAATCCTGCGAGAACGGGAGAGCCCTGTGCGCCGGTGGCGCCATGCACTGTGTAAGTCATGACGCCTATAGTTCACATCGGGAACCAGTTACTTCAAGTGAACTAATGGGGAATCGATGAGTGAATCAGGTCACGTGCTTCCGGAGTGCGGCGTCGCGCGCTTCCTGCTGGTCCTGGACGGACCGTGGGCAACGCTGATCGTTCGTGAGCTCACGCACGGCCCCATGCGCTTCACGGAACTACGACGCGCTTTGCCCGGCATCAGTCCAAGGACACTGTCGGCTAGGCTCAAACGTTTCGAGGAGTTCGACCTGGTGACCCGGACTGCTTACGCCGAGGTGCCGCCGCGAGTGGAGTACGAACTCACCGCGACGGGGATGGAACTGCGCTCCGTGCTCGAAGCGATGGTCGAGTGGGCGGATCTGGCACTCCCCGTTTCCTGAGGTGCCCTCAGCGCGGGCCCGAAAGTCCAACTCGCAGAGCGCCACAGGACTCGAACATCGCGTCTTGTCCGGTGTGGCCGACGCCGGTGGTGTTGACGAAGGCATGGATCAAACCGCTGTGACGCCTCAGTGCGACCGGGACTCCGGCCTCTCGCAGCCGGTTCGCATACGCTTCGCCCTCGTCGCGTAGTGGGTCGAAACCGGCGACCGCAACGTACGCGGGCGGTAGGCCGGCCAGGTCCGGAGTGAGCAGCGGTGAGACTCGCGGGTCGAGAGCCGAAGTGCCGCCCGACAGGTAATGGGCTGCATACCAGTCGAGTTGGGCGTCGGTGAGAAAGAAGTCGGTGCCGAACATCTTGTGCGACGGGCGCTTCGACGAAAGGTCCACCCAGGGAAAGAAGAGCAGTTGGAATGCGGGTTTGACGTCGTCTTCGGTCGTGGACTGCGCGACGACGGCAGCCAGGTTCCCGCCGGCGCTGTCTCCGCCCACTGCAATGGATTTCGGATCGACGCCCAGTTCCGCGGCATGTTCGACGCAGTACCGGAATGCGGCGACGGCGTCGTCGACCCCGGAGGGAAAGGGGAACTCCGGTGCCAGCCGGTAGTCCACCGACAGCACACTGACTTCGCCGTGGCGGGCCAGGAAGCGGCACACACTGTCGCCGCTCTCGAGGCTGCCGAGGACGAACCCGCCGCCGTGGAAGTACACCAAAAGTGGAGCGGGCGTGGAGACCCCGGCCGGGCGATACAGCCGAGCGGAAATCGCGTGGTCTCCGGCCGGGATCTCGAGGTCGCGAACCGTTTCGATGTCGATGGGCGTACCGCCGAACAGTCGCGATTCGGCGTCGATCTGAGCTCGTCCCTCTTCGACCGGAAGATGCTCGAAGCTCGTACCTTCCACTGCCGACAGCAATCGCAGTGCAAGCTGGATCTCGGGGTGCAGAGTCTGTCCGTCGATCTCCTTCGGCTTGCCACCGAGAATGCGCTGCGCGCCGGTCGGTAAGGCGCCAACGACATCGAGCACCACCCGCGCAACACGATCTTGGACAGACATCTTCTCCGTGGACATACTCGCCTTCCGTCGGCTGATCACCCGTCGCTTGTACGTTACGAAAGAACTGGACAAATATCCAGGAACTTCGACGCTCGCGATCAGCTTGCCGGCGTCACCGTGACTGTGACGGGGCCCGCGTCGTCCGCGGTTTCCACTGTGAGAAGCCGGCTTTGGGGATTCCAGTTCACGATGTCGGCGCCTGCGACGTCGACGCCGCCGGGAAAGCCGCTCTCGGGTAGGTAGATCTCGGTCGGTGCCGTCACCGCGGGGTTCGGGGTGAACGTCAACTGAAGGCGGTCGACGCTCGAGGACCATTCGGTGGGTGTGCCAGCGACGGCACGCGGATACGGCTTGTTCAGGGTGTCGACGAGGAGTGTTTGTGTTCCGTCCGGCAGGTACGGGCCCCAAGGCCCGGGATCACTGGACCAGTACGAGACGCCCGCGCCGAGTTCTCGGGCGGTCGTGTAGACGCGGTCGATGTAGTCGGTTGCGCCGGGCAGTGTTGTGTCGAGCCCGAATTCGCCGAGAATGACCGGGACGCCGCCGAGTACGTTTCCGGCTATGTGTTCGACGCTGTCGCGCCAGGTGTCGATGGTCGCGTCGGTGAGTGTGCGTGAGAGGCCGGAGTATCCGTCACCGAGGTCGAGGGGCAGTGGGTACAGGTGTGGGCAGTAGGCGATTCGCTGTTCGCCGGCTCGTGGGTCGTTGATCTTCGTCAGTCCGCTGGGGACACCTTGGTTGACGCCGACGGCCTGCGGGGCCACGCACACCCAGCTGTCCTGATCGACTTCCCTGATGGCGTTGGTGGTTCGCTGATACAGGGCAGCGAGGGGCCCGCCTTCGAATGCGGGGCCTTGGAGGGAACCGCCCCACGGCTCGTTCATCAGGTCGTATGCCACGACGGTGTCATTGCCTGCGAAACGTTCGGCCACCGCCTGCCATGCCTTCGCGTAGTGCTCGACCAGTTCGGGGTGTTGGCCGGTGGTGTTCCAGAAGTTGTCGAATGCGCGCATCACGCCGGGTTGGATGTAGTACAGCTCCCAGCGGTCTTGAGGGCTGACCGGAAGGCCGTCCATGTATGTCGCCCAGGCCGGTGCGCCGTTGCCGATGTTGCCTGCGCCGTTGCCGCTGTTGCCCTCTGGTGTGATCGCGCCGGAGTAGACGTCTTGATGCATGTCGAGCATGACCTTGTAGCCGCGCTCGGCGTACCAGCTGACCCGGTCCTCGACGCGGTCGAGATACGCCTGGTCGTACTGTCCTGGTTCCGGTTCGACCGAACGCCAGGAGATCAGGAACCGCACGAAATTTGTTCCCATGTCGGCATGTTCGCGTTCGAGGTCGGCTTCGGTGAACTTCGGCATGCCGTCGGGTGCGCTTTTTGCGCTCGACGCCGTGTTGAACCCTCGCAGGATCAAGGAGCGGCCGGCGTCGTCGGTCAGGTACGACGGCGGCACGTCCGTGCCGCCGGCGCTCCCCGACGTGGGCAGGCTGCCCTGAGCCGCGGCAATGCCGCCGCCCAGTGTCAGTGAGCCCGCGACTATCAATGCTGAGAGCGGGATACGGCGCACGGAAACTCCTCCTGGATGTGTGGATGGATTGACTTGTCCGACTGAGGATTCAGCCCTGGTCTTGATCACTCGGTGTCGATTCACGTCGGTTGGCTTACGCTGGTACGCCCGTTTTCGATGTGTCCGACGAGCACGCGCTTGAATTCAAGATCTTCGTCGACCGTCACGGTGGCCTGATACCAGCCGTCCACCGACGCCACCGCCCACCGGCCGCGTGCGCCGGCAGCGAGCTTCCGTCGGTCTCCGTCGACGTCGACGGAGAGTGCACGACTTCCGGAATTGTTCGCGGTCAGTACAAGCGCGCGCGACCCTGCGTCGATGGTTGTCGAGACGTCGAGCGAGGCTGCCGCACTGTCTGTAGCTCCACTGAACTCGCGCCTGAAACCATTGGGACCCACCAGGGTCAGGCTGTAGACGCGATCACTGAGCGCAACGGTGTCATCGACCTCGCCCAGGAGGTCGTAATGCCGTGGCTCGTCGAACTCACCTGCGTACGGGTACAAGGCCAGGTGAGTTGATGCGGCACCGGCATTGACCAGATGGACCGTCAACGAGCCGGTTTCCGGGTTCACCGTCGTGTAGGCGTCGGGCTGATAGGGAAGGGCCCGTGCTGGTCGAGTGCCGCTTTCCTGCAGGGGCATTCTCTGTTCGGTGGGTGGGGTCGGTGTCCACCGCGGTTCCAGAGGCGGAGTGGGCTGCGGGCGCGCCAAAGTCGGTCGGCTACGCGGGTTGGCGAAGTCGAACGCCGACGTCAGGTCGCCACTCACCGTGCGTCGCCACGGGTCGATTTCCGGCTGCGTGATTCCGAACCGCTTCTCCAGGAATTGTGTGACGGACGTGTGGTCGAACACTTGTGAACAAACGAAACCGCCAACAGTCCACGGCGAGATGATCGTCATCGGCACCCTCGGGCCGAGGCCGAGCGGCTGATTGCCGACCCATTCGGTTTCGACCGAGCGCGGTGGTCGAGGTGGCGGTACATGGTCGAAGTACCCGTCGTTCTCGTCGAAGTTGACGATCACGGCCGTCTTCGCCCACAGATCGGGATCGGAGGCGACGGCGTCGAGCACTTGATAGAGCAGTGTTGCGCTCGCCGCAGGTGACGATCCCGATGGGTGCTCCGAATCCACTTCGGACGGAACGAGATAACTGACTTGCGGCAGTCGGCCCGACTCGACGTCCTTCCTGAACTCGGCGGCCAGTGTGCCGGGCCGGGATCGGTACAGTGCGCGATCGTAGAGTTGGCGATCAGCAGGCGACAGTTGGTCTGCAGCATTATCGAGGGCCAGTACCGCTGAGTCCTGGACCGGCGCCGGCATCGACGGCAGGGCGAGATAGAACCCGGCCAAGGTCTGCAGTTCGTAAGGGAGCAGGCTTGGCCGACCAAGCAGCCCTGCCGCCACTTTCTTGAAGGCAGTGAAGTATTCGAGGTTGTTGTCTCCGAAGTTGTCCCACTCTTGGTAGGTCTTCCAGGAAATGCCGGCGGACTGCAACCGCTCGGGAACCGTCGTCCATCCGTACCCGGCGTGCCAGGGGTTGTAGGCCGCATTGGTTACAGCTCTTCCCTCGGGGCCGGGCGGATCCGAAGGCAGGACGGACTCGGTTGGATTCGGCGAAAGTGGCTCGTATCCGGTGTATCCAGAGACCCAATAGTTCCGGTTGGGGCTCGTCGACGTCGGAACGGAGCAGTGGTAGGCGTCGCAGATCGTGAACGAGTCCGCCAGTTCGTAATGAAAGGGAATGTCTTGCCGGTCGTAGTACGCCATCGTCGTACCGGTTTTTGCCGCAATCCAACCGTCGTGCCAGCCGTCGGCGAGTGCGGCATGTCCGCCCGCCCAGCTGTGATCCAGCCCGGTGACGTTCTGGGTGTCCATGCGTTGTGCCGCAGCGGAATCGCGGATGGGGAAGGGGAGCACCGGACCGGTAGGTCCGGGTTGTTCGAAGACGCTTTGGCCGCTGCGTAGACGCAACGCATTCGGATCCCCGAAGCCGCGAACACCCCTCAGAGCGCCGTAGTAGTGGTCGAAAGATCTGTTCTCCTGCATGACGAGGACTACATGCTCGATCGAATCGAGCCCGCCGGAGTTCGCGGGTGTCGCCAGTGCACGTTGAAGCGACGGCGGCAGAAGGGAAGCGGCGGCGACTGCAGTCGCGCCGACCCCGGCGGCGAGAAACGACCGTCGAGAAAAGGAATTCCTGGACACTTGTGCTCCATCGATCAATCAATCAGTGCTATGACTACGGCCGCGACATGCTGTTGCCGCTGCTCCGAATCGGTGCAGCGGCAACAGTGTCGAGAGAAATGCGATCAGGAACCGAAGAGACCGCCCAGCGAACCGAGGCTGCCCGAGCCGCCGTTTCCGCCATCATCAGGCGCAGCAGAAACCTTTACGACGGATTCGTCCGACGCAGACTGCGTGAATCCGCTTCGCCCGGCGTATGCCGCCTTGATCGGATGATCGCCCGTCGATGCGAAAGTGTGCGTCAGTCGCGCCACACCGTCGACTCCGACGACAACGGGTTGTCCGATGGGTTGGTCACCGTCGAAGAACTGAACCGAACCCCCGCCCGGATTAGGACTGACCGTTGCGGAAAGTTCTGCCGCGACATTCTGCTTGGCCGTCGCGGGAGCTGCCAGTGAGGTCGAGGTGGTGACATCGGACGGCGCGGGATCAGACACGGTGACGGTTTGGGCCGATGCCATCGACGGCATGAATCCTGTTGCGCCGGAGTAGTAGGCCGACACTGCATGAGATCCGGCCGAGGTGAATGCGTGTTCCAGAGTGGCTTTTCCGTCAGCGCCCACCGGGATCGGGGCACCGATATTTGCAGCGCCATCCTTGAACTGGAGAGTGCCACCAGTGGGGGTCGGCGTGACCTGCGCCCTCAGCGACACCGATACGCCCGTCTTTGCATCGGTAGGAACGTTCACGGCAGTGTCGGTTTGCTTGACGACAGGTGCGGCAGTCACCGTGACCATCGCCTCTGTCGAGTTGGAACTCTGGAATCCGTTGACTCCCTGGAACGTTGCGGAGACCCGCGCGGTTCCGGCGGTGAAGAAGGTATGCGGTAGCCGGGCAGTGCCGTCGGCACCGGGCGTGACAGGTGTACCGACGTCAGCGCCGTCCACCCTGAACTGCACGTTTCCGTTGACCGGAGCCGGATCCACCTTTGCGACAAGCTCTGTCGGTGTGCTGGCTTGGATCGAGTCGGGCATCTGGATTGTGGTGGTTGTCGGTTGGCTGACGTAGATGGTGGTCAGGGCCTGCCCACCGGCGTTGAGGCCGGAGTTCCTGTTGTCCCGCGGGGAGCAGTTGTAGCGCTCCCAGTAGTTGACTGTGAAGACATCCTTCTCGCGCTGGACGAATGTGAGCGCATTTCGGTCGTCGTCGTAGTTGGCGGAGCCGGGATCGGAAACTCGCAGCGAAGGCTTGATCTCGCTACCAGCCGCACCGGCTTTGACTGTGACGTCGACTGCGGGGAGTCGGAACTTGGTGTTGGCACCGACGATGATGCCGTCACTCGATCGAACCGCGGAGGACGGACCGTTTCCGATGGTCCGATTCGATCCGGAGATACGCAGGTGCGTACCGGATGCCGATGGATTACCGCCGTCGTCGATCTGTGTGACTGTTGGAGTGGCACTGTCGGATCCGAGGCCGTACGCACTGTCCGCCACAAGCTGCGAACTCACGAATTCGACGCCCGACGGGATGTCGAAGTCGTACTTGATCCGGGCCCAATGCACGACTCCACGGCTGGCATGGCCGCCGCCGTTTGCCTTCATCTCGTTCGGCTGCACGCGGTAGGTGACGGTCTCACCTGGTGCCGCGGTGGTCGGTGCGGTGATGGTGACCCCCGAGCCGAGCGTCTCGTTGAACGTGATCGGGCTTGCCGCACCGTCCATCTCGCGCACATGGCATGCAGTTGTGAAGGCCACGCTCTTGGTCTCGGGGGCAGCAGCGGCGGTCCCGCCGCCGACGATGGAGAACAATCCGCCGGCCAGTACCGAGACGGTTGCAATCGCAGAGCCGCGTAACAGTTTCGAGTTCATCGACGAATCCTGGTTTCTGCTCACAGTTTTCAAGACCCGAATCCGGGGGTACCAAGGCTGCCGAGGCTACCGGTGCCAGGCTCGGGCTCGGACGGTTCGACCACGTTGATCGTCACGGCGCCCGACATCGATTCCATGAAACCGGCAGATCCCGTGTAGTACGCCGTGATGTTGTGGTCGCCCGCTGTTGTCATCGTGCGGTTGGCCTTCGCGACGCCGTTGACGACGGCCACCGGAGCGCCGAGGTCGACCCCTCCGTCACGGAACTGCACTGTTCCTCCCGACGGCCAAGGAGTGACCGTTGCCGTCAGCTCCACGGAGTCACCGACGACAGCTTTACCGGGTGCGTCGATTCGCGTCTGTGTCTGAGCGAGGCTGGAGTCGACATTGATCACGGCGAGCGGCTGGCCGCCTGCGTTCAATCCGGCCGAACGATTGTCGCGTGGTGAGCAATTGGTGGTCAGCCAGTATTTGACGCCACCGAGCAGTGTCTCCTGTTGCAGGAAGGTCAGGTAGTTGGCGGCACTGTCGTAGGAACCGGAGTTGGTGTCGGAAACGCGGAGCATGGGCTTGATCTGGGTTCCCACAGCCCCTGACGTGACGGTGACGTCGACTGCCGGGAGCTGGAACGTCTTTCCTCCACCGACCTCGATTCCGCCGCCGCCGTTGTCGTCGGTGTTGGGTCCGTTGCCCGCCGTGATGTTGTTGCCGGAGATACGAAGATGCGTCCCATTCGGATCGGGTGAACCGGCATCGTTCACCCGCGTGATCGTCGGGGCGACCCCACCCAGATTCGAGCTGGTGCCGGCCACGATCTGCGCCCCCACGTAGGAGGTGCCTGCAGGGATGTCGAAATCGAACTTGAGACGCGTCCAGTTCACGACGGACCTGAGGTCGTAGCCGTCATTGGGGACCGTCATCGGCTTGGGGGCGAGTCGGTAGGTGAAGGTCGAGTTCGGCGGAACCACGGTCGGGGCACTGATCGTGACGCCGGAATCACGCGTCTCGTTGTGTGTGATCGGACCGGGGAACTGCCACCCGTGACACGATGCCGTGAACGGAAGGTTCACATCAGCGGCGGATGAAACTCCCGCTCCGCCGACGACCAGGGCAACGCATCCGGTCAAGGATGCGGCCACCCCTACTCCTCGGCGCATCAACGTCGACACCATTCACATTCTCCTTGAGTAGCGCTCGAAAAGATCGAGCTCTCGGCTTGAAGCCGGGTCCGGGAACCGGCCTCGAGCTGACAGAGAAGCGAATACGTCTTCGTCGTTTGCTCACCACCAGCTCAAACCCTGGAGAGGAGTAGAACACAGAGCGAGCCGCAAAATATGCGATTCGGACAAATTGTTGGACAAACGTCCAACCGGCGAAATTTCTCCACTTCACTGACCGCTCTGCACTGCTTTAACGTGGCGTGAAGTGGGCCCGGTAAACGGTCAGGCGATCGCGCGGCGCATCAGTTCTGCCGTCTCCTTGTTGAATGCGACCAGTGTGACCGTCTCGACCTCGGTCTTCGCCGCGCGAATCGCTGAAACGGCCTGTCGGACCGCATCTTCCTTCGGCCAGCCGTAGACCCCTGCCGAGATCAACGGAAAGGCGACGGTACGTGCGCCGATCGAGTCGGCAACGGCGAGACTGCGGGTGTACGCCGACCGAAGCAATCCGGATCGGTCCTCGGAGCGCGAATACCTCGGGCCGACGGTGTGAATCACGGCCTTGGCGTGGAGCTTTCCGGCGGTGGTGGCCACGGCCGCACCCACCGGGAGGCCGTCGGGAAGGCTGGTGTTGCGCAATACCTCGCAGGCCTTCAGGATCTCCGGTCCTCCGGCTCGGTGGATCGCGCCGTCGACACCGCCACCGCCGAGGAGCCTGGAGTTGGCCGCATTGACGATGGCGTCGACGGTCAGCGTCGTGATGTCACCTTCGACGACTGTAATAGCGGGCATGGATCCTCCTGTGTACCCGACGGCTGTGTTTCCGACGGCCGTATCTCCGACTGCCGTGTTCCAGAGTTCACGCTTCGGGCGAGCCCACGGCATAGCCGAGCGTACGTCGTAGGGGTCACGTCCGATCAACATCGAGTATCGCGCCGCAACCGACGGTGTGCGACTGTGCGCCTGAACGCAATGAAGGAGTACGCGCTTTCCCTCGGCCCGCAACGCCTGGACGGTGCGCGCTGCGTCGTCGAGAACGAACTCGAGGTTGGCGTTGGAATCGTGACCGTCGTCGACCAACCAGAACTCGACGTGATCGGAGCTGACCTGCCGTGTTCCCATGCGGCACAGGCTGACCACGGCGTCGTAGTCCGCAGTGGACACCGCATCGACGCCGCCGAGCGTGACGCCGTCGTCATGCGGATGTGTGGTCAGGTGGTGGGTTCCGCGGAATTTCGAGTAATCGAGTTCTGCGGTCGACGGCCATCCGTTCTTGTCGTCGGTACCGCCGCGAGCAGTCTTGATCGCCAGGCGAACCAGATCGGAGGAACGGTATCCCGGCCAGCCGTGCATGATTCGGCGCCAGCGGGCGGGAACAGCCGACGCTCCCCAACGGGCGCCGAGAAGGCCACCCGCGATGGCCGCAGTCGTGTCGGTGTCCCCGCCGGCTCGTACGGCTGCTTCCAATGCGTACTGGAGGTGGCGAGCGTCGGCATTGTCCGTGGAAGTGATGGCCCACCAAGCAGTCTGAAGTGCATGCACCACCCAACCGTTCTTGGAGAAGTCCTGCGGGTTCCCGGTTTCGGCCTGATCGAGCAGCGGGCCCCAGTATTCGGCTACCTCCTGATCGGCAACGGAGAGGAAGCCGCGAACGCCGTCGAAGTTGCCGGCGACAACGGCATGGCGGATGGCATGGGTCCACAACTCACACGCCTGTCCGGCACGCGGGTCGTCGTGCGTGAGTGAACTGATCCGGTGCGCTGCCGACCTGGCACCTTCTGCATCGTCCAAGTAGGAGAGGGCGACGGGAGCAGTCCGCATGAGCGAGCCGTTGCCGGCCTTGCGGCCGCTGATCGCCCGCGCACGATCCGCCATCGCCGCTGCGCTTTCGGAGCGGACGGACAACACTGCTCGCGTCTGGTTGCCGATGTCCGCGGGCTTCGAGTCGTACCACCGGATGAACTGTGCTGCAATGGCATCGAGACCGTCAGAGCTTCCGATGTCGATTCCGGTAGCGGCCACATCGGCGATCGCAACTGCCATCGAGGTGTCGTCGGTCCATTCTCCCGGCGCCCAGTCGAACGGGCCGCCACCGATCATGTCGATCGTGACCTCGGCCTTCGGGTAGGTGAATTCGTAGCCGGCGCCGAGTGCGTCTCCTGCTGCGGTGCCGAGCAGAACGCCGGCCGCTCGATCGGACTGCTGTGCGGTGAGTTTCATAGCCACCTCTTCGGTTCGCGATGATCGTTTGATCAACTTTGCGCTAACCATAGATCATGTTTGAGATAACATGCAAGGGTGAATAAATGGACAGGCACGAGCGGCAAGGGATTGGCGGACTATCCGCGTCCGTCTGTGGCAGTGGACGTCGCGGTGCTGACGTACAGCGGTGGATCTCTGAAAGTTCTGGTGGTTCGGCACCGTCTCGGTGCGCTGGCGCTACCGGGAACGTTTCTGGACGAACGCGAATTGCTCACGGCCGCAGCCGATCGTGCGCTGTCGGTCAAGGCAGAGTTGGCCCAGACGAGCTTCCACCAGTTGGCGATCTTCGACCGACCGGACCGCGACGACCGTGGATGGGTTTTGTCGGTCGCACACACGGCTTGCCTACCGGAATCGGCACTGCCCGATTCGGCGCTTCTCGTCGATGTGTACGACGACGAGGCAGTGAGCGGACTCGCATTCGATCACGCCGACATGGTGCGACTCGCGGTCACGGACCTACGCACGAGGTATGCGTCGTACGTGGATCCGGACGGATTGTCGGGCGGGACGTTCACCGTCGCCGAACTTCGGGGACTGTACGAGGTGATCTTCGATCGTCCGTTCCAGAAGGACAGCTTCCGCCGGCAGGTGATCGACGCGCTCGAAAGTACCGGCGAGATGAGCAGGCCAGGTAACGGCCGACCCGCCGAGACGTACCGGAGGCGGGGTGACGGCGCACTGACTGCGCAGGCAATGGCATTTTTGACCGGATGAAGTGAAACGAATTCTTGCAGTTCTGCTGACCTGACGCGCTGAGCTGGGTAATGTCCGATTGATGGGTGCAGTTTCGAATGAAGCCGAGTCCAAGATTCCGACTGTCGTGTGGGGTACCGGCAACGTCGGGCGTGCATCGATTCGCGCTGTGACAGCCAATCCGGCCCTCGAACTTGTCGGCGTCATCGTTGCCAACCCCGCAAAGGTCGGGCGAGACGCCGGTGACCTCGCCGATCTGGGAGTGCACCTGGGCGTCGCGGCTACCGACGACGCCGATGCCGTGCTCGCAGCGTCCCCCGGCGCGGTGGTCTACGCGGCGTCCGGCGACATTCGGCCCGACGACGCGGTTGCCGACATCACGCGGGCGCTGGCCGCCGGAGCTGTAGTGGTCACGCCGTCGGTATATGCGCTGTACGACCCGAAATCTGCGCCTCCCGAACTTCGTGATCCCGTCGAGGCTGCCGCCAAGACGGGCGGCGGCGCTCTGTTCGTCTCCGGTATCGACCCAGGCTGGGGCAACGACATCCTGCCGATTCTCGTCAGCGGGCTCGCGGGGACAATCGACCAGATCCGGTGTCAGGAAATCTTCGACTACACGACCTACGAACAGCCGGATTCTGTCCGCTACCTGATCGGGATGGGTCAGCCGATGGACTACGAACCTCCGATGGTCGCGCCCAGTGTTCCCTCCATGGTCTGGGGCGGGCAGATTCGGCTCATCGCCCGAGCGCTCGGGGTGGAACTCGACGAGATCCGCGAGACCTTGCTGCGCCGCCCGCTCGAGGAAACCGTGTCGACCGAACATATGGGGGAGTTCGCGGCCGGCACCCAAGGCGCACTGCGATTCGAGGTTCAGGGAATCGTCGGCGGGGAACCCCTGATCGTGATCGAACACGTCACGCGTATTCATCCGTCCTGTGCCCGCGACTGGCCGCTCCCGCCCGAAGGAGGCGACGGCGCGCACAAGGTGATCGTCGAAGGACGACCACGAATCGAGATCAACGTCGAAGCCACCGATGAAGGTGGAAACCGCGCGGCCGGTGGAAATGCCACGGCCGTAGGACGTCTCGTCAACGCAATTCCGTGGCTACGTATGGCTGAACCCGGCCTATACGACGCGCTGGACGTTCCGCTCACACCCGGCGTCGGCAAGCTCGGTGCCCGAAACTCGGAGGTACTCACATGAATATCGACATACCCGAAGGCAAGAACCCGATCGGCTACGTGTGGGGCGAGATGGTTCCCGGCATCGGGCCCGCGGCCGCCGGGTTCTCCCAAAAGGTTTACACGGACGGCACTCTCGGACTCCGCGAGTTCGAGGCGGCCAGGCTTCGGATCGCTCAGATCAACGGGTGCATCTTCTGTCAGGACTGGCGCACCGAGCGTGACGGCGAGACTGTGGAGTCGACGTTCGATCAGTCTGTCACCGACTGGCGCACCACAGATGCCTTCGACGACAGGACACGCCTCGCTGCCGAATACGCCGAGAGATACGCCCTCGACCACCACGGGCTCGACGACGAGTTCTGGGAACGCATGACAGCTCACTACTCCCAGCGAGAAATCGTCGAATTGAGCATGTGCCTCGGATCGTGGTTGGCCTTCGGCCGGCTCAACCACGTCCTCGGCCTCGATACTCAATGTGTGTTGCCCGGCAACTGAACCTAGTTGCCCAGCGTCGTCAGATCCGGGTAGTTCGAGACCTCCCAGCCGCCGTCGACGACGAGACTGGTTCCGGTGATGTACGAGGCGTCGTCGCTGGCGAGATAGAGGCAGGGGCCCGCGATCTCGTCGGGAGTTGCCGCTCGGGACATGGGGATTCGGCTGAGAAACATGTCGCGGGCGGGTTCGTAGTTCATGACCGGCGCGACCAGTGGCGTGTCGACCAGGCCGGGTAGAACGGCATTGACCCGGATCCCCGACGCAGCGAGTTCGATCGCGGCATTCTTGCTGAACATCTCGACCCCGGCTTTGCCTGTCGCGTACGCGCTCCCGTAGGGGCTCGGCACGTGCGCGTTCAATGAGGACACGTTGACTATCGCACCACCGCGACCGTGCTCTCGGATATGCCGCGCTTCATGTTTGGTGCAGAGGAAGACGCCCTTCTGCACCAGGTCGATGGTGAAGTCCCAGTCGGCCTCGTCGAGGTCGACGATCTGCCCCACCCTCGACGCTCCGGCAACGTTGAAAGCCAGATCGATACCGCCGAATTCCGCAGCCGCAGCGGCAATAGCCTCGGCAACATCGGATTCCTTGGTGACGTCAGCGGGAACGGCGAGGAAAGACGCGCCGTGCTGGGAGGCTATCTCCTTCAAACCCTCTGCATCGATGTCTATTCCGGCTACCTGTGCGCCTTCGCCGATAAGTCGTAGTGCGATGGCTGCACCGATACCTGATGCTGCGCCGGTGACAACCGCGGTTTTGCCGGCAAATCTGGACGTGTTAATGGGCACCTGCTTTCAAGAACTTTCCGGTTCGGCGGTTGCCGAGAACGGGTGCTGCTTCTCCGTCGCCGAAGACGTACTCGCCGCCGACGAACACTGCGGTGACGGTCTGATCATTGCGATTGACCATGCGGGAGAGGTTGTCGTACTCCGCGACCGGACTTTCGGCGTACGCCTCGAGTGAATCGTCGAGATGGGCGGGATCGATCACAACCAGGTCGGCGCGGTCACCTAATCGAAGGTGCCCGGCATCGACGTCGTACCACTCGGCCAGTTCGCCGGTGAGGCGATGCACCGCTGCCTCGACGGTCATGAAGGGACGGCCGACCTTTTGGGCATCGTAGACACGTCGTAGCAGTCGTAAGCCGAAGTTGTAGAACGCCATGTTGCGCAAATGCGCTCCGGCGTCGGAGAACCCGAGTTGGACGCCGTTGTCCTGGGCGAACTTGTCCAGAATCTCCGGTCGGTGGTTCGAGATGGTTGTGCGCCAACGCACTTTCGTGCCGTGTTCGAGGACCAGATCCAGGAATGCATCGACAGGGTGGAGGCCGCCTCGTTCGACGCCGACCTGCCCGAAGCTCTTGCCGACAAGGGATTCGTCGGGGCAGGAGACGATTTCGGCGTCGAAGAAGTCGCGGTGCCAGACTTTGACGCCGAATTTTTGATCGTAGTCCTTGCGGAATTGCCGACGGTACTTCTCGCTCTGCATCAGAACGTTGCGTTCCATCTCGTCGGTCAGATGCAGTGCTGCAGCGCCGGATCCGAACTCCTCGAAGACAACCAGGTCGATGCCGTCGGCATATACCTCGAAGGGAACTGGCAGGTGCTGCCAGCGCAGGTCGCCGCCGAGTCGATTGACCAAGTGTGCCAGTGGGCCGAGGATCACCACGGCCAACTTGTTGGACTTGATGTCGGCCGCCGAAAGCATGCTCGTCTTGAGTCGCCTACGCCAGATACCCGCACTGGAGAACGCCATCGCTCCGGTACTCATCGGGTTGGAGAGGTCAGGTCCGGCCTGAAATACCCGTCCTCGGCGGCGCAGGATCGCATTGAGTCGGCGTCGTTCTTTCGTGGTTGCATACGTCGACGGCAGCGTGCGTGAGCGGCAGGTCTCACCGTCGAGTTTGTCGAACAACAATTGCTGACTGGACATCCCGACGAATCCTGCGTCGAGAGCTTCGGTCAACTGTGCTTCCATCGACGCGAGTTCGGTGTCGGTGGGGTGCACGCCCTTCCGGGTAGCACGATCCAGTCCCATCTCGGCGGCTCGCATGTCGGAGTGTCCGATGAAGGCTGCAATGTTGGGACCTAGCGGAAGCGCCTCGAGTGCAGCAACATACTCTCTCGCGGAGTTCCAGGTCTTGGCCCGCGTGAGTGATTCGACGACGTGCTTGCGTGGGATAGCTTCGACGCGGCCGAAAAGGTCGCCGGCGTCCGACGGGCTGGCGTGAATGGTGGACAGGGAACACGATCCGACAAAGATCGACGTGACCCCGTGTCTGAGAGATTCGCTCAGCGCCGGGCCTTCGAGGATCTCGACGTCGTAGTGAGTGTGGATGTCCACGATGCCCGGGATCACCCACTTGCGCCGCGCGTCGATGACACGGGGACAGTCGGTTTCGTCGAGTGGATCGAGGGAGATGGCAGTGACCAGCCCGCCTCTGATACCCAGATTGCGGACAGCTGGTTTCGCCCCGGTGCCGTCGAACCACAGACCGTTGTTGATCACGGCGTCGTAGGTCATGAGATAGCCACCTTTGCGCGTATCGTCTTCCCGGTTGCATTGCGAGGCAGAGGAGTTGTGCTCAGTTTCCACTTCACCGGCACCTTGAAGTAGGCCAGTCGTTCGGCGACATAGTCGCGTAGTTCTTCTTCGGTCGCCGCTCCCTCGCTGCGAAGAACCACAACGGCCGCCACTTCTTGGCCGAGGTCTGCCGAATCAATGCCGATCACAGCGCATTCGAGTACCGCGGGATGCTCGTCGATGCACTGCTCGATTTCGAGAGGGTAGACGTTCTCGCCGCCGCGCAGGATCAGATCGGACCGGCGGCCCGTCAGGCGGAGTCGGCCGTCTTCGAGAACTCCGAAGTCGCCGGTTCGGAGCCATCGGTCGGGACCGATGGCGGCAGCAGTTGCAGTCTCGTCGTTCCAGTATCCCGACATCACATACGGACTGCGAGCGCAGATTTCGCCCTCCTCGCCGTCGGGAACCGCAACACCGAATGGATCACGGACCTCCACACTCACACCGATGATGGGCCGTCCGAGAGTTCCGGGGAACGCGGCGAGTTCTGGTGGCGTGGCAACCGAAATGCCGGTGGAGGATTCGGTGAGCCCGTAACTGTCGACCAAGGTGTGCTGCGCAAAAGGCAGTCGTGCGCGCAGGCGGTCTTGCAAAGCCGGAGATGACGGCGCAGACGCGAGTGCAAAGGCGCTCAGTGAGGTCAGGTCGTACTTCTCGAGACTGCCATGTTCGAGGAGACGGGTTGCCATGGTGGGGACAACCGCCCAGTTGGTGACCTTCTCGCGTTCGACAAGGGAAAGGACTTCGTCGACGTCGAAGGCGCCCTGATGGATGACCACGGCTCCGCCCGTCGCGAGTCGTGGGATCGCCAGGTTATGCAGGCTTGCAATGTGAAACAGCGGCGCGGTCAGCAGATACCGCAAGTCACTGGGCCGGCCGTCACTGGGTCGGCCGGTGAACGCCGCAGCGAGGCGATCGCTGTAGCGGTGGTAGTCGATGACGGCCAACACGTTTCGATGAGTGTGAACAGCTCCCTTGGGGCGGCCGCTGGTTCCGCTCGTGTAAAGAATGACGGCCGGATCGTCCTCGTCGACGGACGTGCGGGGCAGTGCAGAACCCGAATACTTCTCAATCAAGGCCGGTAGATCTTCTTCCATCGTGAGCACGGGAACATCGGTGTTCACTTCGGAAAGAACTTGTGCGCGTTTGGCGTCGGCGATCACCACGGTGGGAGTGGTGTGATCGATGCCGTATTGCACTTCACGGGCCACCCACCACGAGTTGAACCCGACGGCGATGGCGCCAAGCGACTGAGCCGCCCAGAAGGTCATCACCCATTCCGGCGTATTGGCGGCGAGGATGCCCACCCGATCGCCCTTGCGAACGCCGTAACGCTCGCGCAGCGCAGTGGCCAATGCTGCTACGGCCTCGCCGTGCTCGAGGTAGCTGAAGCGTCGGTCCTTGGTCACCAGGTAGTCGCGTGATCCGTAATCGAAGGATGCAGCGAGCACGTCGCCGAGTGCCTTGTCACGGTTCTTCATGACGGGCATCGAGCTGCCGAGTACATCCTCGACTTGCATCTCGAAAGGACCACCAGGGCCGGTCAGCCCAGCCATGACGGACGCGATGAATGCTTGTGTATCAGCGGAAGTAGTCACGTGAAGTGCCTTTCGAAGATTAGGGTACGAGCACTGCGCGTCCGGTGACCTTGCCGTGTTCGAGACGGTCGAGTGCGTCGCGGGCATCAGCGAGGTCGAAGCGGGCTACTTCTACCGTTACCAGACCGGCCTGTGCCAGGGCGATGGAATCGACGAGGTCGTTTCTGGTGCCGCCATAGGACTTCCGGATCGATGCGCCCCACGGCCAGCCCGGTCCGCCGGCAGCTTCGGCTGTGATTCCCGGGTTTCCGCCTCCGAGACCCACCATGCGATACGCGCCGTTCGGCGCAACCGCTTGAACGGACATCTGTGCAGTTGCGTCGATACCGACGAAGTCGAAGATGACTTCTGCGCCTCTGGCCGACGTGAGGTCGAGGATGTGCTGCGCGGTGTCCGGTCCCGATTCGAGCGTGATGTCGGCGCCGCAACGTTTGGCGAGATCGAGTTGATCCTGTCCGACATCGACGGCGATGATGCGCACGGCACTGATTGCGCGAAGTATCTGTACTGCAACGTGACCGAGTCCGCCGACGCCGATCACGACGGCGGTGGCACCGGGCTGGAGATGTTCGCGTGCGCCGCGAATGGCGTGGTAGCTCGTCAGTGCTGCATCGGCGAGCGGTGCGGCCTGCAGGAAGTCGAGGTCTCCGATGGGTACGAATGAGCGAGCCGGGATCTTGACGTACTCGGCCATCCCGCCTTCGGGACCGAGCCCGGGGCAGGGCGGCATCGCGGTGCGCCCAGCGGCGAGGCACATGTTCTCGTTGCCGCTCATGCATTCTCGGCACTGTCCACAGGACCAGCACAGGTAGACGACGCCACGCTCTCCGACGGAACGGCCGTCGACGCCACTCCCGACGGCTTCGATCGTTCCGGCAATTTCGTGGCCGATGGTCAGCGGTTCTTCGCGCATCTTGTACGGAAAGTGCAGGAGATGCAGATCGGAGTGGCAGATTCCCGCTGCGCCCACCCGAATCAGCAGTTCCGATGGGCTGATCTCGGGGATCGGCACGTCGTTGATCTCGAGGAGACCAGGCCCCATGAGCTGAGCTGCCTTCATGAACTGACCTCGCTGATCTCGGAGTTGTACGCAGCGCTCAGATAGGCGTTGCTGCGGTCGGACCCGATCAGACCGGGTGCCATCTTGTTCATGACGTAGGCGAAAGTCATCCGGCGGTCCAGATCGTTGACCAGCATCGAGCCGCCGATACCGGCCCACCAGCAGGCGCGTCCGTCGGGAACCAGGGGTGCGGTATCCGGGTGCGGCAGTCCGTATCCGATGCCGAACTTGAGCGGAGTCATGATCCCGAGGTCGATACCGTCGGCTTGGATCTCGAAGATCAGGTCGATGGTGCTCTGCGAGAGCAGCTTCTGGCCGTCGAGCACACCACCGTTCGAGATCACGGATTGGATCCGAGCGATAGAACGTGCGTTGCCGTGGCCGTTGACTGCGCCGATCTCGGCCTCCCGCCAGGGCGCGGTGTTGACCTCGGGGTAGTCGAGCAGTGGGCAGGTCAGGGTCTTGATGAAGATGCTGTCCTGGTCGAGCGTGGACAGGTCGAACTCCAACGCGGGCGGCGGAACCATGGTGGCTATTCGACCGAAATGCTCTGCGGACGTGCCGATGTGGAAGTCGGCTCCCAGTGGACCGGCAAGCTCTTCGGCAAAGAACCTGCCGAGGGTCCGACCGTCGATGCGACGAATGACTTCACCGACGAGATGGCCGTAGTTGATCGCGTGATAGCCCGACGCCGTACCCGGGGTCCACCAAGGCTTCTGGGTAGCGAGGCGAGCGGTGGACGTCTCGAGGTCGTAGATGTCCGTCAGTTCGATCGGGCGCTCCCAACCGGAGACGCCAGACGTATGCGATAGGAGGTGGCGAACTTCGATGTCCTCCTTGCCGTTTACCGCAAATTCGGGCCAGTAGTGAGCAACCTTCTGGTACACGTCCAATTGGCCGCGTTCGACCAGCAGGAGCGCACACAGAGCCGTCATGGTCTTGGTGATGGAGAAGGTGTTGACGATGGTGTCCGGACCCCAAGGAGTGGTACGGGATTCGTCGGCGTATCCGCCCCAGATGTCTACTACTGCTTCTCCGTCGACGGTGATGGCGATGGAGCCACCCAACTCCTCACCGGATTCGAGTTGCGCCTCGAAGGCGGTGCGGACGGCTTCGAACTCGTTGTTGCAGTGACCGTTCACCGTGCTCATGCGCGATCCGCCTTCTCGAGTTCGTGTGCGGCTGCACGCGCCGCGACAGGTAGCTTGTTTCCCGAGGCCGCGGCACGCTTGGTGCCCTTGGCAATTTCCTTGTTCATGTTGCGGACGTACGGGTCGAACTCGAGCTGAATGGTGTGGCGCGGTGACTTGTAATAGGGGGCGAGGAAGTACGCCTCGTCGGCCTTGGTGATCTCCTGCATCTCGTTCGCGGACGGCAGTTGGTATTTCCCGGTGAGGTAGGCCGCGACGAGCTTGCTCTGCTGCTCGGCGAAGTTGACGAGCGTCGGCATGGGCTGAGCGAGTCCCATGAAGAAGAGGTTGTCGATTCCGGGCTTCATCATGCGTTTAAAGAGTGGGAATCGGTTGTCTTTGTCCGGCAGCAGGTTCGGGTCGTCGAAGAAGGGGAAGCTGATGTTGTAGCCGGTGGCGCAGACGACCACGTCGACGTCCTCGGCGGTGCCGTCGGCGAAATGAACCTGCTTTCCGTCGAGTTTGGTGATCGCCGGCTTGAAGGTGATGTCGCCGGACCCGGCGCGTCCCAAGAACTCGCCACTGGCTGACGGATGTGCCTCGAAGGGGCGGTGATCTGGCTTGGGTAGTCCGTAGCCCTCCATGGTTCCCAGGTTCTTGCCGAGGAATCGACGACTCAGGAACAGGCGCAGCCCCCGAGGCATCCAGGGCGGGGTGATCAGTTTGTCTCCCGGCACGCCGCCCAGGTATTTCGGCAACACCCACACGCCGCGGCGCGCCGAGACGATGAGCTTGTCGGCGAGGTATCTCTGCCCCAGTTCGGAAGCAATGTCCAAGCCGGAGTTCCCCATTCCGACCACGACTACTTTCTTGCCGCGCATGTCGATCGGATCGAACGGGTCGTTGTAGCTGTGGCTGTGCATGAGGACGCCGTCGAACTCGCCTGGGTAATCCGGGATGTTGGGATCCCAGTGGTGACCATTGCAGACCATCAGGACGTCGTAGGTACGGACTTCGCCGTCCGAGCGCGTGATCGTCCACAGTCCGTTTGCATCACGCTCTGCGGCAACAACACTGGTGTTGAAGATGATCGACTCACGCAGGCCGAAATGCTCGACGTAGTCCTTGAAGTACTGGAAGAGTTCGGAATGGTGGGGGAAATCGGGAAGGTCGGCAGAGACCGGGAAGTCCTCGAATGCCAAGCGCCACTTCGACGTGTCGATATGCAGGCTCTGGTAGCAGGCCGACATTCCGTTGGGGTTCTTGTAGTACCAGTTTCCGCCGACCTCGTCGGACGCTTCGTAGCAGTCGAAGGGTATTCCGAATTCCTTCATTCGCTTGGCCGTCGTGATTCCGGTAGGCCCGGCGCCGATGATGCAGACGCTCGGCAAGGGGGAGGGGCTCATTCGCCATCGCTTTCTGTTCTGTCTCGGGCGTGCGCGAAGAAGAATCGAAGCCCGAGAAGTGACTTGAGTCATAGTGCGCCATTCGCTGACGATGTGTCAATGAATGACGCAATGTTTTTTGATGACGGTGAGTCGGTGATTTGCCAGGAAGTCGAAATGCGAGCAAGGTGGGCGACGTGAGCACGACTACCGATGGCCCGAAGAACAGGCGGGGAACACTTCGCGACGAGCAGAAACGCGCGACGCGGGCCAAACTCGTGGACGCCGCACGCACTCTGTTCGAGGAACGGGGATACGCGGCTGTCACGGTCGACGACATCTCCTCGGTCGTCGGATGCAGTAGAGCCACGTTCTACGTGCATTTCGCCAGCAAGGTGGAGATGCTCAAGACGATCGGCGCGGCCGGGATGGCGGCGAGTGCGTTCGCTTTCTACATCGATCTCGATCGGGTCCTCGACACGAACTCTCGCGTGGAGTTCACCGCATGGCTGGAACGTGCCTTCGACTGGTTCGACGAGAACAAGCGCCTGCTGCCGGCGTGGGACGAGGCCGTGGCACTCGAACCGGAGTTCCGCGAGACAGCGCGAGACGGTATGACCGAACTACCGAATGCCATGCCCAAGTATCTGGGTCGGTGGCCGGTGGAACAGCATGACGAGGCGAGGTTGCGCGTCGAATTGCTCGTGAGCCAGCTGGAGCGATTCTTCACACGCTGGGCCGTGCAGGGGACGATCGATGTGACTCGGATGCAGGCGGCCGAGGTTCTGACCGACATCTGGTTCCCGGCCCTGTCGCCGGAATCCAAGGGCGGCGACGAGCGGTAGGGGCTAGCTCGGATCGATCTCCACGCTGATCGCACCGATGAGGAGTTCTCTTGCTCGTTCGATGGAAATCGAGCCGCTCAGCCAGCGTTCACTCAGGCCTTCGACCAGTGCAGTGAGTCGTTCGGCGGCGTCGGCCGGGCTTGCCTTCGGATCAGCGAGGCCGACGTCCTGAGCTTGCCGGATCAAGGATTCGACGTCGTCTGCCCATTTCTGCGTTGTGGTACGTAGTGATTCGCGTAGCTCGTCTGCGAAGACGGCGCTTGCCCGAAGTTCGCCCCATGCAATGCTGTTTTCGCGAATCTTCGGCGAGTTCTGAAACTCCAGCAGGAGCATCTGGTCGAGCTGCGCGCGCGGGTCTGTTTCCGTGAAGGCATCCTCGGTGTACAGCGCGGCGCGATCGTTGATGTGATCGAGGGCCCGGCGCAGCACACCGGCGCGGTTCTGGAAGTGGTAGTAGATCAGCGCGGTCGACACCCCCGCCTCGGCGGCGAGCGTTTCCACTCTCAGCCCGCGCACGCCGTGCTGGGCGATGACGCGGACTGCCGCTTCCAAGATTTCCGTTTGACGGTTCGACACGAGTCCGAATTCTACGAGGGTGGTCGGGACGGGCTTCTAGTCCGCAGGTTCCTGCTGGGTGGTGCAGTGAATGCCGCCACCACCGGCGGCAATGGCGTCGATGTTGATCTGCACGACGCGACGGTCGGGGAAGAGGCGCTCCAATTCACTTCTGGCAGCCTGGTCGGCCTCGGGATCACCGAATTCAGGGGCGATGACTGCTCCGTTGCACACGTAAAAGTTGATGTATCCGGCTGCGAAATCATCTGATTCGAACTGCGGCCTGATCGAAACAGGTGCCTCGAGAACAACCACTTCCAGCTTCCGCCCCTGGGCGTCGGTCGCGTTCTCGAGAATCTCGAGGTGGCGTGCGGTCACGTCGTGGTCGAAGGACTCCGGATCCGTGTCGAGGCCTGCGACCACGACGCCTGGTCGCGCGAAGCGGGCGTAGAAGTCCGTGTGGCCGTCCGTGATGTCCTTGCCTGCGGTTCCCGGTAGCCAGATGATCTTGTCGAGGCCGAGCAGGGGACCGAGTTCGGCTTCGACGTCCGACTTCGACCATCCCGGGTTGCGGTTGTTGTTGAGGACGCAGCTTTCGGTGATGATGGCTGTTCCTTCGCCGTCGACCTCGATGCCGCCGCCTTCGAGGATCAGGTCGGTAGGCAATGATTCGACTCCCGCGCGGGCGGCGACAAACGCTGCGACTTGGCCGTCCTGATCAAAATCCTGCTTCTCGCCCCAACCGTTGAAGTTGAAATCGATACCCGCTTTGGTCCCGTTGCCTTTCACGAATACGGGGCCGGTGTCGCGCATCCAGAGGTCGTCGAGAGGGGCGGCGATCAGTTCGACCGATGGGCCGACGAGGGTTCGTGCCAAGTCCAGTTCCTCGGAACGGACAAGCATCGAGACGGGCTCGAACTGCGCGATAGTCTGCGCGATCGTCGCGAGGTTGCGCTGGACCTCGGGCAGGAGGGCGGCTCCCCAGATCGCTTCACTGGCGCCGAACGCCATCCAGGTGCGCTTGTGCGGATCGCCCTCTTCCGGCATCACCCACTCGCGAAGATCGTCGCTGCCATTGCTCCCGCCCGAGGCTGAGTCGGAATCGCCGCAACCTGCCAGGAAGAGGCCACTGAGCGCGGCTGCGCCTGCCTGTATGAACCGACGTCTGTGCATTGCGGTGACTCCTTCTGCTTCTCGCGGGCTCGTGTGGTCTTCGAGAAATCTGTTCATCGCGCGCGAGTGGGGCAACATCCAGCTACTGTTCGATCACACCAGGTGCGTCTGGCGCTCACTTGCTTGCACAGAGACTAGCTCCTGACTGAAAATTTAGTCAAGAAAGTAGTGATCATGAACGATGACATTCGGGATACCCGCCAGCCGATGGTGACTTCGCTTGGCATCATCTTGGGGTTCTTATTGAACTTTTTGGCTCAGTGGGCAATTCGCGACGACGGCAAAGCGCCAGTGGAAACCACGACGGACTGGGTCATCGTGGTCACACTGTTCACAGCCGTCGCTCTGATGCTCATAGTTCTCTTCCGAACGCTGAGTAGCTCGTATGAAGTGGAGCATGCTCGCAAGAGGTACCGCAGTATTCTGCGTCTCTACTTGTTTGCCATCTCGCTGGTTTTTGCCGGAATGGCTGCCGCACTGTTCGTGTAGTGGGAACTGAAGGAATTATCCGACGGAAGGTCACGAGTCGATGAGTCCTTCGACCGTTCCTCGCCATCCGCGGCGCTGGTAGTCCCGGGGCGACATGCCGTGAGCCGCGATGAAGACCTTGGTGAATCCGGACGCGTGCGCGTATCCGAGTCGACGGGCAGTCTCTCCGGCCGCGAGGCCCTCCTCGAGATAAGCGCGGGCGAGGGTCATCCGCAACTGACCGCGCCAGCGCGGGAAGCTCTGGCCGGTGGCCGCTACGAAGTCTTTGAGGAGCATGTCCTCGTCGACGCCGAGCCGAGCGCTCCAATCCGGCAGCGTGCGCGAATCGGCGGGGTTCTCCCGGAGTGCGGCAAGGATCGTTTCGACTGGATCGGCCTGATCGCCGCTGGGGAGGGGTGCTGCCGCGGCACTTCGAATCAGCCTCGCGATCCGGGCGGGGTCGTGGATCTCGGGGCGCAGGTGGGTGTAATTCGCGACCACCGTGTGCAGCAGATACGCCTGCGCTTCGCGCGCGAAGTGCAGCACACGTGGGGGCGGTGCGGCGACGGGAGAGGCACCCGGCTGGGATCCGAGGGGAAGTAACAAAGAGCCTTCAGCGATCTCGACGCTGTTGCGCACTCCAGCGGGAAGCCACATCGCGTCACCCCGTCGCAGATTCCAGGTTCGGTCGCCGAAAGTGACCCGGGCGGAGCCTCGGTAGATCCAGACAACGACGTGAAAGTCGTTGACCCGTGCCCACGTTCCACTTGCGGGGATCGTCGGGGGTGCTGGTGTCGATCCTGACTGGGCGCCTTCTTCGGACAACAATGCAACGCCCTGCGCCAGGGTCTCGTCTTCACGGGGCGGCGTCGGGCGCCGGTTGGCGCGTGCGTAGTCGGTGGGTGTCATGCCGGTTTGTTCTCGGAAGGCGCGGGTGAAGCCCGCGGGTGTCGCGAATCCGACCTGGCTACCCGTCCAGCCGATTTCGCGGCCGGCGGCCAGATATGAGGTCGCTGCCGCGATCCGGGCCGAAGTACGCCAGCGCACGAATGACAATCCCGTTTCCTCGGTGAATCGGCGCTGCAGGGTGCGGACACCGATCTTGAGTTGCTGGGCGAACCGGGAAAGTTCGGTGTCGTCGGATGGTGTCCGAAGCAGCGTGCGTGCGATCTCGAGGGTTTCGGCCGAGCGTGGCAAGCGCGGTGGGGAGTATGACGGGGAGTTGTCGTCCACGTCGGAGTGAACACCCGCGACAAGCTCGATCAGTCCGGCTCCCGCTGCCGTCTCACCCCGAAGAAATCCCAAGTTGTGCGCGAATTGGTGGACGAGCCAGTCCTGCCAGTCTGCTGGGATCTCGAAGTCGATGACCCGGTTCAACGCGGGCGGCAGGTCGGCCGCGGGCAGTGGGATGGGAAATGCGACCGCGCCCGGATCGACCCGGATGCTGTACGCGATTCCCGCCGGTACCCAGATTGCCGCCCCCGCAGTCACACTGCGGGTACGGCCGCTGATCTGCAATTCTGCGCGCCCGGTATGTACCCAGAACAGCAGTGGCTCGCGTTCATTCGCGGTCGAGGCGAGCCGAGCAGCGGGGATCTCGGGGACTTCGCCTGCGGGGAACACCAGCCGTGGTCCCACGATGCCCTCCCGACGTCGATGCATTCTCTTCCAGCCGACCGATGAGTGTAAGAAGTCGGCACGCACGGATAACCCTAACTGATTAGGGCAGGCTAGCTTTATTTATTGGCCCGCCCGTCGTGATCGAACGTGGGCCGGACCCCCGTCTGTGCGCTTCCGAGGAGACTTTCCGTGCCCCGAAACACCCGTCCGACAACGGCGTACCCCGTTACCTTGCGTGAACTCGAGGTACATCGGGTGACAGAGGTGACGCCGGGCATGCGGAGAGTGACGCTCACCGGAGTCCAACTCGACACCTTCACCAACGCCGACGGAATTGCCGAACCCGCCTTCGCGAGTACGGGCTTCGACGACGACATCCGGTTGCTGTTCACCTACCCCGGCGAAACCGACCCGGTCCTGCCGGTAATGGTCGACGGCAGTGTGACTTTCGCTGCGGGGCGCCGTCCGCTTGCCCGCGCATACACCGTGCGCCGCTACGATCCGCAAACAAGGGAACTCGACGTCGATTTCGTCGTTCACGGCGACGGAGTGGCTACCACCTGGGCGCGGGACGCCAGCCCGGGCGACCGAATGCACATCGCGGGCCCCTCTGTATCGCAGGGACTCCCGGAAGATCACGAGTATCTGCTGGCCGTCGGTGACGAGACCGCGTTGCCGGCGATCGCACGTCTGCTCGAGGAATTGCCCGCCGATGCCAGGGGGCATGTGTTCGTCGAAATTGCGGACTCGGCTCACATCCAATCGGTGCGCGAGTTGTCCGGGGTGAGTGTCACGTGGTTGCCGCGCGAGGGGGCCGAGCCCGGCGCCACTACTTTGTTGCTCGACGCGGTCAGTGCTGCCGAATGGCCTGACGGACGCGTATTCGCTTGGCTTGCAGGCGAACAGGCGACGGTTCGCTCGCTTCGTCGTCATTTGATTCGTGATCGAGGAATTGTGAAGACCGACATCGATTTCACCGGCTACTGGAAACGCGGCGGGGCCGTGCGCGCAGATTCCTGACCTGGCTCCATCGCTCACCCAACACCCTTCACCTCAGCAACACCGAAAGTGCTCGATAACACCGAAAGGCAGAAATGACAGTCCTGCGCACCAGACGATCACGGATCACCGGACTGATCGGGGCCGCGCTCGCCGCAGCGCTCCTCGTAACCGGGTGCTCGGCCTCGGCCGAAGACTCGAAAACGGCATCCTCTCCCGGTTCGGAGGGGAACGCCCTGCCCGCTGCGGAAGGAACGACCACCTACCCGCTGACCCTGGAATCGCCATACGGTACAAGTATTCTCGAGAAGCGACCGGAGCGGATCGCCGCCATCGTGCCCAACGCCGTCGACACGGAAATGCTCCTCGCGCTCGGCGTCAAACCTGTCCTCTCCTCGTCGATGGTGAAGGAATCGGCTTCCCAGTCGTACTTGTTGCCTTACGACGCAGAGAATCTCGACACCTTCGAGTTCGCGATGGGCGGAACACTTCCCGTCGAAGCGATCGCCGCGAGCGAACCGGACCTCATCGTCGCCGTCGGCTGGGCTGACGGCCTGGGTGGTTTGTCCATGGGTGATTACTACGAGCGTTTGTCCTCCATCGCACCGGTGGTGACGAGCCCCGACACAAAGTCGCGGATGCTCGTGCCGTGGAAGGAGTCGATCCGTGTTCTGGGCGAGACCCTCGATCTCTCGAATGCGGCTGAAAAGGTTGTGGCAGAGCATGATCAGTACTTCGCCAAAGTGCGTGAGGAAAACCCGCAACTCGCGGGTCTGACTGCGACTTGGGCGATCTTCTACGGCACGGGCAATGGGTTGCAGTATCTTTCAGCGCCAGGTTCGGCGCCGGCAACATTCCTGGGTGAGCTTGGTTTCGCCGAGAATCCGCGTGCGAAGGAGTTCGTCACCCAGAGCACGGTCGGAGAGGAACTTCTCGAGAACATCGATGCGGATTTCCTGCTGATCGGTCGCAGTGCCGCCGGCAGCGAAGAGGATTTCGACAAGCTGACCGGCGGGAAGCTCTTCCAAGCTCTCGGCGCTGTGTCCTCCGGTCATTGGGTTGGCCTGCCTCCTCGCACCGCCGACGGCGGGGATGTTCTGTGGGCAATCACGAGCGGTGGCCCGATCGGAACGACGTGGGCGGCTGAACATATCGTGCCGCTCATCAGCGCGAAGCTGTAGGCGTACAACTGGAGAACGGAAAGCACTCACCCGTCGCCACATGATTGTGTGGCGACGGGTTGTTCGTACAGCAGGTGTCCGGGGTTGGGGCCACCGATGGAACAAAAAAGTCGCGCTACCCGGGGTGATCGGTCCGGCGGTAAAGGTGTGCGATCCCGTTCGCCGTCCGGGCTGCATTGGAGCCGCCGCGTTGTAGCGCTCGGTGGGGTGCGGTGTGCCCAGTCGGAGTGCGGTGGCGCGGTGTGCGACGATCCGCGGGTGGGAGAACAGGCGGATCGTCTTGCTCGTGGCGAGTGGTATCTCGATGATGAAGAGCTGCGGCAGCGGCGGCTGGAGTGTTGGCGTCGACTCGACTCGTTCAATGGGGCTGCGGCGGACGACGATGCTGTCCGCTCACGGGCTCTCGCCAGCCTTTTTGGTGAGGTAGGTGACGGAGCTTTGGTGGTGCCGCGGTTCCAATGCAGCTACGGACACAACATTCGGCTCGGAGCCAACGCATTCGTCAACGCGAACGGGTTCTTCATGGATGATGCGCTGATCACGATCGGTGCGGACGTGAGGATCGGGCCTGGAGCCCAGCTGATGACAGCGTTGCACCCTGTCGATGATCATCGACGGCGCCGCGAGGGATGGGAGCGAGCGGCTCCGATCGTCATCGGCGAGAACACGTGGCTCGGTGCCTCCGTCACCGTCGGTGCAGGAGTTTCGATCGGTCATAACGCCGTGATCGGTGCCGGAAGTGTGGTGTTGCATGACATTCCCGATCACGTCGTTGCTGCTGGATCGCCTGCAAGGGTTGTCCGTCGTACACCTGCCGAAGTAGAAGGACTGCAACGCGAGCACTAGGGCTTGCGATGTCAGAGCGTGATCGTGCGGGTGGGCTCCCAGATGGCGGGGTCGCGGTGGGTGACGACGAAGACGGTAGCCGCCAATTCCCGCACGGCGCCGGCGATGCGGCGCTCGGTGCCCTCGTCGAGAGCCGAAGTAGCCTCGTCGAGCACCAGGACGGGAGCGTCTTTGAGGAAGGCACGAGCGATCGCCACCCGCTGACGTTCGCCACCGGAGAGAGCGGATCCTTGGTGACCGATGTCCTGATGAATGCCGAGCGTCGAGCGGTCGAGAACGGCGCCGAGGGCAGCGCGCCTGGAGGCTTCCTCGATCTGGGTTTCGGTAGCGCCCGGTCTTCCCAGTCCGATGTTCTCGCCGAGCGTGCCCGAGAACACGAGTGGATCTTGTGGCACGTAGCCGATGTGAGCAGCCAGGTCGTCGTATGGCAAGTCGCGCAATGAAACTCCGCCGAGAGTGACGCTGCCTGCGTCCGGGTCGTCGAAGCGCATGAGCAGCCCGAGAAGGGTGCTCTTCCCCGTACCCGAGCGCCCTGCGACGAGAACACGCTCCCCGGCGGGGATCTCCGCGTTGATGCCGCGCAGAACCGGAGCGTGGTCCACTCCTACGACCTTGATGTCAGTTCCAACAAGGAGCGCGGCGTCCTGGGACGCGGGCTCGGGTAGTGCGGGAGCCGAAGTCGCGGCCCGATAATCGCGAACCGTTGCACGCAGTTCATTGACTCCGATTCCGGCCAGAGCGAGTTCGTCGAGCGGGGCAGCGGCGCGGGCGGTGAGGATGACGAGCGCTAGAGCGGCTGCGGGATCGTCGAATCCGGTGGCGGCGAGGAAGATCACTGCGCCTGCCAGCGGCACAATAGTGGCGATCGCCGAGATGAATGTCGCTGGTGCCGCGGCGAGATTGGTCCGTGCAAGCGCGGTTTCCTGATCCCGCCAACTTCTCTCGATACGTTCGACGGAACGTGTGGGACCGGCTGCCGTGCGCAGTAATTCGAGATGATCGGTGAGCTCGAGAGTCGACTGCGTTGCTGCGAGTTCGGCCTCGTGCCGGCGCGCGTCCGCTTGGCTGAGAGCGCGTTGGGCGAGCGTCTGAGCCGCGAGCGACACTGCGAGCAGTCCGCCGACCAGCAGCATGACGCCTAGCCCCGCGACGACCGCGATCCCAGGAAGCAGGAGCAGCGGTATCAGCGGCGTAACGAGGAAGGTCTGAAGTTGGTGCGCGGGAACGCTCATCAGTGACGGGATTCCGCGCCCGGCGACGGTGGCGAGCAGCGCCCGGTTGTCGTCGGTGAACCACGACAGCTTGGTGCGGGCGAAGGTGTCGCCGAGCGCATCGTAGAGATCGCCGACGAGTCGAGCCCCGGTGAAGTAACCACCCCGCGAGACCAGGACGGTCACGAAGAGAGCGATTGCGGCCGTGGCCAGCACGAGAACCGGCGACCGGTGATCAGCGATCGAGAGGGCGAGGGTGGTGTACGCGATCGCCTCGAGGACAGCAACGGACACCCAACCGAATCCGATGGTGATCAAGCGGCGACGGGCTGCATTGGCGCTGTTCATTATTCGGCTCCAGTCAGGGCGGCATTACGCGAGGCGGCGTTGTGCGAGTTGGGACTGTCGAGGTCGAGTCGATCGTCGGCGTCGTCTGCAAGAGCGGGGTCGTGGGTGACGATCACGATCGTCTTCCCTTCAGCGTGCGCGAAGTCGCGCAGTTCCTTCAGCAGTTCGGCCGCTGTCCGATCGTCGAGCGCACTGGTCGGCTCGTCGAGCAGCAGTACTGCTGCGGGCGAGAGGAATACCCGAGCGAGCCCGACTCGCTGACGTTCTCCGCCGGAGAGTGAAGTGGCGTCGGTGTCGAGGCTGATGTCGATCTGTGCCCGGCGTAGTGCGGCGTTGTATTCCGCGTCCGTTGCATCGGGGGCGGCCAGCGCGATGTTCTCGCGCACCGTGGCCGGCAACACGTCTGCGCCCTGGGGTGTGAGCAGAATGGACTGTGGCCGCAGGTTCTCGTCGATGGTGACGACGCTCTGGCCCGCGTAGCGGACGGTACCGAGTTCCGGGATCTCGAAGCCGGCCAGTGCTTTCAGGAGCGTCGACTTGCCCGCTCCACTCGGTCCCGTGATCGCAGTGATCGCGGCTGGGCGGAATGCATGCGTGACGCCGTCGACGACTCTGCGGTCCGCGATCATGACAGTCAGGTCGACGATCTCCAGGCGGTCGGAGGGACTCGACGCCGGAACGGTGAGTGCTTCACCGGCAGGGAGGGTGGGTTCGTCCAGGGCAGCGGCGAGCCGGACTGCAGCAGCGCGTCCAGCCGCGACGTAGTCGAGGCCGTGCCCGAGCCGCAGGGCCGGTGTCACGATTGCGAGGCTGAAGAGAATAGTGGCGGCCAATGTCGTTGCATCCCAGCGATATCCGACTGCATAGGCGATCGCGAACGTCGCCGTCGCCTGCATGAGGGCAACCGCGACGGCCGCGGGGGTAGCCACGAGTCGAACGCGCTCCTGCATTCCCCGGGTGAACCGTGCTGTCGATTCTGCATAGTCGGCGGCAGCGCCGGTCTGCGCGCCGTAGATCCGGCAGACGTGGATACCGCGGGCATAGTCGTCCACGGCGGTCACTATGTCGCCCATGACATCCGCACTTTCGGCGCTGTGCCGAGCGGCCATTCTGGGGATCACGAACAAGTAGAACAGTGCTGCCACGATGCCCGGAGCCAGAGCGAGAAGCGCCACGGGGCCGGCTGAGGCAACCAGCACCGCGATCGTGACCGCCGGGACCACGATCAGTGTGGCGAACTCGGCCGGTAGGTGCGCAGTCATATGGTGCAGCGCCGAGATGTCGGCCGAAACGAGCCTCCTCAGTGCGTCTCCGCTGTAGCGGGACAGCGTGCTTGCGGGCAGTCGAACGAGATGAGCTGCGAGCTGGCGTCGAAGCCTGGCCTCGAAGAGCGACTCGGCGTGATGGGAGAGCCACGACGACGTGGCCGCGAGCGTTACCCCGGTGAGCCACAGCCCACATGCCCACCCGGCCCATGTCATCGACGGTTCACCGATGAGTTGCACGACGCTCCAAAGCGCACCGAGCATCGCGACCCCCGACGCTGCCGCCGCGACCACCCCGGCGGCCAATGCAGGCAGCGCCGGGCGCAAAGCCGGGACCAGCGACGGTTCGACGAGAGGGCGGGGCATGGATAACTCCTTGAATCAGCGTCCGGGTGCAGACACGACAAATGACCGAAACCCAAGGCTAGGCTTCGGTCGTCCTGTCTGGTTATCGCGATGCGCCGATTTCTTACACCTGAATGGACGGCACTGCGATTTTCAGGATGCTGCAGAAATGCTGCTCATGACGTCTTCCCATACGCTCATGACCGCGGATTCGGTTGGGCCAGTCTGAGTGAACACGGCTACGCACTTGCGGCGGAAGTCGTACACCTCGACAGACGTCGTCAAACCGTGCACTCCGTGGGTGCGTGTCAGCCAACACTCCGAGACGCCGTTCAGATCGATCATCGTTCGGCAGGTGTCCGCGGCTAGAGTCAATGTCCCGCCGAACATGGCTGCGGCGTCGAGATCACCGCGGTGGATCTGCAGGCAGCCGTTGCCGGCGACGACACTCGTGACGGGCAGTTGGTGGTAGGACAGGTGCTCCATCCCGGCAGCCATGAGGTGAGGATCGATTCTCCGGTAGCCGAGGGCACCCAGAGCGACCAAGCCGCTACGACGTTCGCTGCCGCTGTCCGCGAGGATGAAGTCGAGCTGTGTCAGCTGATCGGCCTCGGCCCAAAAGGCGGGAGTATTCGATGTCTGGGCGGGAGGGCTTGTTTCCCTCACAGTGCTCGGTGCAGTTCGCATCGCTTCGAAGGCGAGACGATCCGAGGTCGGGGTCAAATACGTAGTGTGTGAACTCGATCCGTGGGTATCGAACATCCGAAGCGTCGGGGGCAGGTGCTGTTCTGCGTCAGTGGTCACCACCGAACCGAGGGCGGAAGGCTTCAAACGTAGGGAGACAAGTCCCGGCGTGCAGACCAGCGGATCGCCGGGAACTGTTGGAACGGCGTACTTGCCCGAGTCGTTGACAGCCACCGGACCTGCAACGGTGATTGCTACGGCGTCGTCCAAGAGTGGCAGCATTTTGCCGACTACCTCAGGTGCGGTGTCGATCAGTCCGCCGCGGAATCCTGGACGCGCAAGTAGTGCGTCCAGGTCCGACATGCGCGCCAAAGCTGCGCAACGGCATTCGCCACGGTGCGGGCACATCTCAGTAGACATCCCGTAGATACCGCTTCGATCGTTTGAGGTTGTTGACGTAATCCTCGGCGGCGTCCGCATCCAACCCACCGTGCTCGGCGACCACCTCGTGCAACGCGTCGTCGACGTCCTTTGCCATCCGGGTAGCGTCGCCGCAGACGTACACGTGCGCACCGTTTTCGAGCCAGTCGAACAAGTCTCGGCCCTGCTCGCGCATACGAGTCTGGACGTAGACCTTCTCGGACTGATCACGCGAGAATGCCAGATCGAGACGCGTCAGGACACCGTCACGGGTCAGACCGTTCAACTCGTCCTCGTAGATGAAGTCACTCGACTGATGCTGATCGCCGAAGAAAAGCCAATTCTGCCCCGACGCGTTGCGTGCGCGACGCTCGTGCAGGAAAGCACGGAAGGGTGCGATACCGGTGCCGGGTCCGATCATCACGACGGGAGCAGTGTCATCGGCAGGTAGGCGGAACGAATTGTTCTTGGAGACAAAAACTCCGACCCGATCTCCCTCGCCGACGCGGTCCGCCAGGTACGTCGAGCAGACGCCGCCGCGGTCCCGCTCGCCCGAGCGGTAGCGCACACTCGCTACCGTCAGATGCACGGTGCCGTCGTGGGCCAGCGGGCTGGAGGAGATCGAATAGACCCGATGTTGCAGCGGGCGCAGAAGTGCAAGCAGATCTTCGGGATTCAATCGAATGCTGTTGTCCAACTGCAGGAGATCGAGAACGTCCTTGCCCCACAGCCACGCATCGAGCGCTTCCCGATCTTCCGTGTCGAGAATGTGCTGCAGTTCGGCGTCGCCGCTGCGTCGGGCGATGTCTTCGATCAAATCGCGCGAGGGAATCGAGATCTCGTAGTCGCTGGTCAACACCTGGTCCAACGGTGCGGACGAGCCGTCCTTCGCGGTGACGACGTAGTCACTGCTCGCACCGAGCTGAAGGATGATCGCCTCGACCAGAGCGGGGTCGTTGATCGGGCGGATGCCCAATCCATCTCCGGCCTCGTAGTCCAGACCGTCCTCGCCGAGTGCAAAGGTGAAGTGGCGGACTTCCTTGGCGGAGTCCTCGCCGGACAACAGTCGGTTGGCGAGGACGGTTGCAGGATAAGGGTTCTTGCGAGTCCACTGGGACTTGGTCTTCGTCGGAGTGGACGCAACCGGCGAGGCAGCGGCCCCCGCATCACCGTCGACACCGGCTACCGCAGCGACCGCCCGAACGATCCACTCGGCCGCCGGATCCTCGTAGTCGACGTCGCAATCGGTGCGGTCGACAACCCGGGACCCGCCGAGTGCTTCGAATCGGGCGTCGATGTTCTTTCCCGACTGGCAGAACCCGTCGTAGCTGGTGTCACCGAGTGCGAGTACTCCGAAGTAGAGACCCTCCAGCCTGGGCGCACTCTCGGATTCGACTGCATCCCAGAACAGCTGCGCGTTGTCAGGCATCTCGCCCTCGCCGTAGGTGGAGGTGATGACGAGCACCCGGCGCATGGCGGAAAGTGCATTGATATCCACGGTGTCCAGACCCGCGACAAGTGGTTCGAGACCGTGGGCACGAGCAGCTGCGGCCGCGTCTTCGGCCACGGACTCCGCGTTGCCGGTCTGGCTTCCGTAGAGGATGTGCACTGCCGCGCCGGCAGTTCTCTCCACTGTCGCTGTTGCAGCACCGGTTTGACCGGGCATGACAGTTCGTGAGTGTAGACCGGCCAGGAATCCGGAAAGCCACGCGCGTTGGTCGCCGTTGAACGGTGCGTATTCGGGGATGTACGGGATTTCCATTTTGAAGCTCACCTACGTTCGGGGGAGGAGGTCAGGACACCAGGTCGGGGATCGTGCGCGAAGCGAACAGTTCGTCGAAGTTCGGCAGTGATCCGAGCTTGTCCCGATTCTTGTTGTCTTGAAACAGAATCCAGCCGTACGTCGCCGGGCTGTCCATGGCCAACACGTTGCGCAGGCTCAGCGCCTGTTTGTAGTCGTCGACGCGCTTGGCTGCAATCAACGCAGCCAACTGTTCGTCGTCGTAGCCGGCGAGAATCTCTTTCGAGTACTTGACCAAGTGCTGGACGAGGGCGAAGTCCTCGGTCAGTACCAGGTTTCGGGCCGCCTTCTGCACTGCTGGATCGTCGGGTCCGGACGCACCCGGCGTGCGGGCGGCGGCGAGTTGTTGTGCGAAGTGAAGCACGGTGTACGCACTGAGCAGCGCATACATCGTCGCGGTATCGGTCTCGCCGTAGGCGGGGACTGCTCCGTTCAGCGCGGGGCGCCCATCGCGCACTGCGAGTTTGAACGTGCGGACCTGACGTGCTGCGATGGCGGACGCCAATTCTTCGAGAAGCTCTTTGTGCGACTTCGCAGCCAGGATTGCATCGCTGTCCTGGTAAAGCATCAATGCCTTGGGCATGGCGTAGACGAACGAGTGCTGTTCGACTTCCCAGTTCTCGAGCAGTCGGGTTCCGAGTGCGGATCCCGTTGCTTCCACATGCAGTTCGAGCAGGAGTTGTACCGCGTGGTTGTGGACGGCGGCTATAGGATCGGTCGCAGCGGTGATCGAACCCAGCAGTACGGAATCGGTACTTGCTCGCAGTGCCAGTTCGCCGCGAGGGTCGTACTGGTAGAAGAACCCGCCGCTCATGCCGTTGCCGACACCCTTGCCGAACTCGCCGAGATTCACGACAGCACCGTTGGTCATGTACTCGCCGGCGAAGTCGCCGACACCTTCGACGACAGCACTGGCGCCGGAGTTGCGAACTGCAAAGCGATCGCCTGCTTCACCTTCGACGAACACTCGTCCGCCGGTGGCGCCGAAGAGCGCGAAGTTGCCGATCAACACGTTTCCGCCGGCGTCACTGGAGCCGCCGCCTGGGCTGCGCACGGCAATCACGCCGCCGCTCATGCTCTTTCCCACACCGTCGTTACATGTCCCGGTGTGTTCCAGGTGCATGCCGTCGTTGCAGAATGCGCCGAACGAGAGGCCAGCAGATCCGGTCGTCAGGACGCGCACGCTGCCCGGAGCCAGATATCGTCGCCCACGCTCGTCAGTCAGTACCCCCGGAGCGAGAAGGCCGGCCGCTCCGTAGTTGAGTTCGCGTTCGAGGTCGATCGCCAACTGCCCACCGACGCTCTTGTTCCGGTTACCCAGGTGCAGTGCACCTTCGGCGAATTCAGATCCGGACACGGCGATCGAGTCCTCGCCACGGTTGAAGAGCACCGTGCGAACCTCGTCCATGATCTTCTCGTCGAGCGCGTACTCACGCTCGAGGTAAACGGGATTGTCGACGGTGATGTCCGGAGCGGACTCGAACATCGCGTCCAGTTTCAGATTGCCGACGATGGACGGGTGATCGAGCAGATGCAGGAGATCAGTTCGACCCCGCGCTTCCTGAAGGGATCGCATTCCCAGATTCGCGAGCAGTTCACGAGTTTCGTGAGCGATGTTGAGAAGGTACTGCGCCATGGCGCGGGGATCGCCGTCGAACAGTTCCGGGTTGGTGGTCAGACCGGCCGGACACTTGATGTTGCAGTTCTTGGCCATGACGCAGCCCATCATCATCAGCGCAGACGTACCGAACTCGAAGCTGTCTGCGCCCAGTAGCGCGGAAGTGATGATGTCGCTGCCGGTCTGATGCGCGCCCGAGCATCGCAGAACGACTTTCTGGCGAAGCCCGTTGGCACACAAAGCTTGATGGACCTCTGCGATACCGACCTCGGCCGCACGGCCCGCGTACTTGAGGCTGGTCACCGAAGCGGCGCCGGTGCCACCGGTGTTTCCGGCGACGTTGATGACGTCGGCGCCGGCCTTGGCGACACCGACGGCGATGGTGCCGATTCCTTCCGAGGACACCAACTTCACGATCACCCGGATGCGCGCTGCCTTGCAGTCGTGGATGAGCTGAGCGAGGTCCTCGATGGAGTAGGTGTCGTGGTGCGGCGGCGGCGATACCAGTTCGACGCCGGGCGTTCCGCCGCGGGCAGCAGCAATGTCGACGGTGACCTTGGCGGCCGGAAGCTGTCCGCCCTCACCGGGTTTTGCGCCCTGGCCGAGTTTGATCTCGATCTCTTCGAGCATCGGGTCGGCGAGGTATCCCGCCCAGATTCCGAAGCGTCCGGATGCAAACTGCTTGATGCGCGACGCACGAATCGTGTTGTAGCGCGAAAGGTGTTCGCCGCCTTCGCCGCTGTTGGACATCGCGCCGACCATGTTCGTGCCGTGTGCGACGGCTTCGTGCGCCGGAGCGTTCAGTGCGCCATGACTCATGGCACCCGACGCCAACTTCGGGGTGATGTCGCTGGCGCTCTGTACCGCGGAGAGAGGAACACCTGCCGGTGCGACCCTCAGCTTGGACAGGAACTCTGCCCCAATGCCGGTTGCCCTCAGCGCAAGATCCGGTGTGATGGCTTCAATGGTGATATCGGCGGCAAAGGTGGCGCAGAGAGCGTCGCCGAGCGCTTTTCCTCGCGCGCTGTCACCGGCCAGTGGACCGTCCAGGCTAAGCGTGTACCGGTCGTCTGCGGCGGATTCACACTGGACTCCGCGCATCACGATCGTTGTGTTGCCGTGCACCGAGAATCGGCTGATCTGCTCGGCGAACTCGGCTGTCGTGACCGCAAACGTGACGTCGCCGGGAACAGAGATGACGTCGCGCAACGCTGCGGGCCGACGCGATCGTTCCGCGGCCATCACAGTCGAAAAATCACGGTACCCGGCAGTGATGTCGAAGTCGTCGATCTGTTCGGTGGTCAACCGGTCGAAACTCGTTGCCCGGTAGGCCCCGGCATCGAGGCGGAATGCATCGTCGAGTCGCCCGAGCGGAAGCAGGCGTAGAGCATCGAATTGTTCGGTACCTGAGGGACTGTCGAACGCGATCTTCTCTTCGGTGAGTTCGACGTACTTGCGGACTGCGGTGGTACCGAACGAATGCCCCGCGCCGTCTGCGCGCTCCTTGAACAGGCCGAGCAGTGGCAGGTCCTTTTCACCCTCGACTTCACTTGCACGCTCGTGCCACTGCTTCGAGGTCACCGCGAGGGTGTCGAAACCGACGCCACCCACCGGTGACTTCATGTTGGGGAACCACTGGCGCAGAACAGGGTCGGACGTATCGAGGAAGTTGGGTTCGAAGAATTCTCCGCCGATGTAGCTCTCGACAGTGCACAGGCCGACGCGTCCCATCGTCTTCATGAGGGACTTCTCGGCAGCCTTCGCGAAGCGTCGGAAGGCGGCATCCGGGTCGGCAGCGAACTTCTCCTCGGCTCGCAACTGAACGGACAAGGGGTAGACAGCGGAAGCACCGAATCCGAGCGCAGCGGCAACGTGGTGCGAGGACTCGATCTGGCCACTCTCCACGATGAGAGAGACACGCAATCGCAGGCCTGCGTCGATGAGGCGTTGGTTCAGTGCTCCGACGACCATGATCGCGGGAAGCGTTGCGCGCTCATGAGATACGTGCCGGTCGGTCAGGACTGCGATTCCGCCCTGTTCGGCCGCGAAGGCGACAACGGCGTCGCCGAGCGCGGTCATCGCGTCAACCATCGCCTGCGCGTCACCCGCGGCGGGGTAGAGCATTTCGAAGCGGCGATGCGGGGTGTGCTTCTGTTCACGGATCTTGAGCATGTCCAGATGCCCGAGGATCGGCGACGAAATGACGATCTGCTTGCCCTGTCCGGCGGTCATCTTCGCGCCCAACGCGACCCGGAGGGTCATGCCGTCCGCTTCCCGGATGCTGTCCAGCGGAGGGTTGGTGACCTGCGCGAATCGCTGCGAGAAGTAGCGTGCCACACCGCCTTCACGATCGGAAAACGCGTTGATGGCGTTGCCGTAACCCATGGCCGATACCTTCTCGGCTCCGTGCGTGAGCATCGGATCCATCAGGAATTTGAAGCTCTCCTGATCCAGGGAGTACGCCATGTAGCGCTGATGAACCTCGAACGTTCCGTTGTAGCGCGTCGGTGAGCTGACCTTCTCCGCAGGTACGGCGGGAATGTCTTCGATCAGGATTCGTGACTGCTCCAGCAGAGACTGGTAGTCGCGCTGTGCGGCAATCTTTTCCAGGGCTTCGCGGGCGGTATAGGTATGGCGATCTCGATGATCGAAGTACAGCATTCCGCCGGCCTCGACGCGGCCACGGTGGATCACCGTCTCGGGTGCGAACGCGATCTGTCCGGCTTCGGAGAATGCGCACACGTAGTCGTGTGTCTCGATCGTGCGTAGTGGACGCAGGCCGAGGCGGTCCAGTCGGGCGCCGATGATGGTGCCGTCGCCGAACACGAGCGCTGCCGGTCCGTCGTTCTTCTCCTCGTACAGCGAGAAGTACTCGAACATCGCACGCACTGCGGGGGAGAGAGTGGTGTCGTTTTCCCAGGCAGGGGGCATCATCGAGACCACAGCTGTCACCAAATCGACGCTGTCCTCGATGACGCGTGCTTCCAGAGTCTGATCGAGCCGGCAGCTGTCGGACTGACCGGGCGGACGGACGATCGCACGTCGTTTTGCACTGGCCACCGCAGCTTCGGAGAGCCGATTCTTCTTGTCCGTGTTCAGTTCTCCGTTGTGAGCAATGAACCGGAACGGCTGCGCCATCGTGGGATGCGGGTCCGTGTTGGTCGAGAACCGCGTGTGGAAGTACATCGTGTGGACAGCGTGATCGGGGTCGAGCAGGTCGCGGAAGTACGGGATCACTTCGTCGGAGTTCAAGCGGCCCTTGAGAACCTGAGTCCTCGCGCTGAGGGACAGTGGGTACAACCCGCGTAGTGCAGGCGTGTTGTACGCGATTGCCTCGATGGCGAGCAGGGCCTCGTGCACGAGGCGATCGACTACCGCAGGCTCGGGACGCGGAGTGGGGACCTCGAAAATCCACTGCCTGACCGGAAGTTGATGCGCGATCGCGGCCGGCCGAATCGCCGAGTTGTCGACCGGGACGTCGCGCACCGCGAGAGTGGTGAAACCGCGATCGAGAAGTTCACGTTCGACCAGGGCGGCAGCGCGAGCGTGCTGGGCGTCGTCGTCCGGAAGGAAGAAGTTGCCGACGCAGAAGCGTCCGGCGCGAAGGTCGGGGCGCCCGGTTACCTTGCGGAAGAACCGGAGGGAGAGGTCCACCGAGACGCCGCCGCCGTCGCCGACGCCCTCGGAGGACATACCGCCGCGGTGCGGAACCGAGCAGAGCGCTTCGCGGCCCTTGATCAGGACATCGTGGGTCTGCACGCCGTCCTTGCGCGTGATGAACCCGACCCCGCAACTGCTCTTGTCATCTGCGGGGTCGTACAAACCGACGATGGACGTGCTCACTGCAGCAACCTTCTCCCTGTCCTGGTTGCCCGGAGATTGTTCGACCGGGCAGATACGACGGCATGGTTTCCGTCAGGGCAGGGCGTCGCTGCTTCGATGAAGCGGCACCCGAATGGGATCAGACTACTGAGTAGAGGCTTACCTTAGTCAAGTCTGCTGGGTGTGACTTGGATCCGAGCAGGTCAGAGGGTTGCTTTGTAGGCAAGTGCGTAGGCGATCTTGCCCGGCTTGTCGTCTGTGTACGGCTTCGACAGCTTTGCGAACTCGCCCTTTGACTCCGCTTTGCCGTCGTTCCAGGCCGGCAGGACTCCGAGATCGGTAGCCGTGAACCCGCTGTCGACGACGGCATCACCCGCCAACGCGGTCTGTGCTTTGGTCACCGACTTCACGGTGGCCAGGTAGCTGGAGAGGTCGTCGCGATTCCAGTTGGTGAGGTCGACGGGCGCGGCGTCGCGGACCCACGCACCCCAGTAGAACTCCTGGAACGGAATCGTGCCGGCGGCGAATCCGATGTCGCGGGAGAAGTACATCAGGCTGCGGTACTTGTCGTCGGCGAAGTTGGCCAGGCCGACGCTCTTCGGCAGGGACTGGACCGGTACCTGGTTTCCGTCCACGTCACGCGACCAGACCCACTTGTTCTTTTCCATCTCGGTCCAGAAGGCGCCTTCACTCAGGCCGTTGAGGTTGCCGAGAACCCGCAGTCGCACGTGCAGGTCGGGGCCTCCGTCGGCCGTCTCGATGAAGGACGTGAGGGTGTGGTGACCGTCGGTCAGGTAGAGATCGCCGCGGGGTCCGACGACCACGGTCTTCATGGGCGCGATGCTCTCGGCGGTTTCCTGACCCACTGGAAGCTGGCAGGTGAAGGACGACGGGTCCTTCAGCGTCGAGGCAGGAGTAGCGGTCGCAGCCTGGATCTGGCCGTTCGCCTCGCACCAGTCGTCGAACTTCTTGTTGATCGTGTCTTTTCCGAGCGTGTATCGCCCGAGCTTGTAGTACACCTCGTCGTAGCCGAGGGAAGGCTGCGTCGCATGAACGTCGCCGATGCGCACGTCCAGAAGGTCACCTTCTTTGGCGCACAGGTACTCCGAGCCGCCGGCGGAGCCTGAGAACGAACCGGTGGAGATTCCGCCACACGCGAGGGGAGCGGCGACAGCGGGTGTGCTGACCAGTGTTCCGGCGCCGAGCAGTACCAGTGTTGTGAGTGCCGAGATGGCGGAACGACGCATGTGGGGATCTCTCCTGAGGATGGGTTCGCACGTGAAGAAGCTTGCGTCACAATCGCTCAGGGTGGTTTCGGACTTACTGACAACAGACGTCCGCGCGGTGGCTACCACGTGAATTCACGTCGTAGCCACCGCGCGGTGAGCCTGTTGGTTGATCAGCTCTGTTGGTTGATCAGCCCGGCAGTTGATCAGCCTTTGTAGTTGTAGAAGCCCTCGCCGACAGCGACGCCGAGCTTGCCTTCGTCGATGTAGTTCTTCTTGATGTAGTCGGCGAACGCGCGCTGCTTCTCGCCGCCCTGGGAGGAGATGTTGTAGACGGTGGTCAACCCGACGACATCCATGATCTGGAAGGGGCCGAACGGGGCTCCGGTGCCGATACGCCACGTTTTGTCGACCATGTCGGGATCGGCGATGCCGTCGATCAGCAGGTCGGATGCTGCATTGAGGAGCGGGACCAGGAGCGAGTTGAGTACGTAGCCCGCCTTCTCCTTCTTGAGTTCGATCGGCACCATGCCGATGTTCTTCGCGAATTCGACGACCTCGCGGTACACGGCGGGGTCGGTGGACTCGGTGCCCATGACCTCGGCAGTGTTGTTGACCCACACGTGATTTGCGAAGTGCAGTGCGAGGAACTTCTCGGGGCGGCCGGTGAACTCCTTGAGGTCGCTCGGCAGAAGCGTCGAGGAGTTGGTTGCGAACACCGTGTGCTCCGGAGCTACTGCGGCGAGCTTCTCGTAGGTGTCGCGCTTGATGGCGATGTCCTCGGGAATTGCCTCGATGACAAGATCGGCCTTGGTCACGGCTTCGGCGAGATCGTACGAGTACGTAATACGTTGTAGCGCTTCGTCGGCCTTGCCTTCCTTGGCGCCCTCGACGTTTTCGGCCTTGTAGGCCGCGGCCAACGAGTCGAACCGAGCCTTGGCCTTTTCGATGACCTCGGCGTTGATGTCGTACGCGACGACGTCGAATCCGTGATAGGCGGTCTGATAGACGATCTGCGAGCCGAGAACTCCGGTACCCAGAACGGTGATCTGCTTCAGTTCAGTCATTTTCGATCCTCAATCCTTTTCGGTGGGTAGTCCGGCAAGCGTCAATCGAACTTGTGCGGCAACGATGTTCGTGAGTTCGTCAGCCGTGATCCGGTCCAATGCCGCGCGGGCTATTTCGAAGTGCAGCACGTTGGAAATCGTTCGCGCTGCAGTGATGGTTCGGGTGGTGTGGTTGGGGTGCCCCTCGAGCAAGATTTGCGCAATCCGCGTTTGCAGGCGCTGCGAGAGTTCCAGACCTTCGGCCCGGAAACATTCGCTGGGCTCGCCGAACAACACTTCGCGTTGGTAGATACCGGTGTTCTCGTCGTTTCGGCGACTCGCGATCAGCAGGGGTGAAACCAGCTCGAGCACACGATCTTCTGTGCCCGTCGATTTGGCCTCACGCTCTTCTCCCAGTTCGATCTGCTTGCGGTACTCCGCGTTGTACACCATGAGCAGTAGCTCGGCTTTGCTTGCGGCGTAACGAAAGAGGGTGCCACCGGCTACATCGGCGCGATCGGCAATTTCTTGAGTTGTGACTGCGCTGTAGCCCTTTTCCGCGAACAGTTCGGCCGCGGCGTCGAAGATGCGTGTCTGCTTCTCGAGTTTGTTGCGTTCACGACGACCCAACTCTTGGTCCGATTTCGTCATCCCGCTCACCTCGTCTCATTTCGGATCACGCTCATAAATGAGTCTACTCCGAAATATTGAGAGGGTGGGGTCTCCTCCGTCACATCACCGCAGGCCGCTGACCCAACCGGCGAACACGTCGGAGAACACGTCTGCTTCGCACGCATGCGCCGATTCGGGGTAGGCACATTCGGGGTATCCGGCGACGACGGCGGCAAGTTCGGCATTGCAACACTGCGCCAAGAGGCCGCGCAGGAGGTCCGCGGCCGACCAGCCGGCGATGGATGCTGCGGGGATCCCCTCTTCCTCGTACACCTTCACCAGATCGTCATGCCTCCAGGACAATTCCTCGGCCACCAGTGCATCGGGATTGAAAGACATGGCGCGGTCGAGTGATCCGCGCAGAAGCGAGTGTGGATCGTCCTCACCGCGCAGCCTGGTCGCGAGGTCGGCCGGTGCCTTCTGCATGACGAACATCCAGGGTTTGCCGTCGGGAAAGACTCCGCCGAAGCCTGCCACGTTGAAGGGGAGGTGGCTACTGAGAAAATCTGTCTCCACGTCGACGTGCTGATCGTCTCCGAGGTGAATGAAGTGGCCGGACGCGATCTCCTCTCCGGTTGCCGGCTCGGCCCACGTGTTGTTCCACAGGTCGGTCATCCGACTGCCGTCGGGAAAATCGAGAACCTCGAAGAGGAAACCCATGTCGTCACCACTCTCCGTCGAAGTGGGTGGTTACTCCACCGGTGAGTCGAGAAACCGTTTGAGCCGAGGTCGCGAGGACGACTCGGCTTGTCTCGAAGGTCATCTCGTCGCGTTCGGTGTCCTCCGATTCGGGATCCTCGGCGAGTGAGAAGTCGAGTTCCACCTCTCGATCGGTGCTGGAACAGACCGAGATCATCAGCCCGAGTCGTTCGTCGGTGAACGCCGGTAGCGATTTCTCGGGATGAAAGTCTGCGGCCGCGTGAAAGAAGAATGCCGCCAGCCGTTCGACAAATCCTTCGTCGGTGTGTCTGCTGAGATACTGATTGAACCGATCGGGGCTGAGCAGGCCTACGTCGAAAACGAGTGTGGGTACGTCGGATTCGAAGACAGCGGCGGGTACCGCATGACTGCGAAGGAATACCGCGGCGCCGCCGTACCCCGGCAACCTGAACCCATCACGCATCTGGTGTACTCCCGTCGCAGAGGTGTCCTGTCCACGCTAGGCCATAGCCCGGACGCGTGCTGCTTACCGGACACGTCGGTTGATGGAAGAATTACCGCCTATGAGCGCTGTCCTGTACCCGCCCGTCGAACCGTACGAGTCGGGACTGTTGGAAGTGCCCGATCGTCAGAGCCTCTACTGGGAGACCGTCGGTAACCCGGCCGGTGTCCCGGTTCTCTATCTCCACGGTGGCCCCGGTTCCGGGTGCACTGTCGGTGCCAGGCGTTTTTTCGATCCCGAAACCTTTCGCGCAGTTCTGTTCGATCAACGAGGCTGTGGGCGCAGCCTTCCTCTCGCGAGTAGCCCGGACGTCGATCTCACCGTGAACACGACGGCGCACATCCTCGACGACATCGAGCGTCTTCGTGAACATCTCGGTATCGAACGATGGATCGTTTCCGGCCTTTCTTGGGGCGTCAGTTTGGGTCTGGTGTACGCCCAAGCGTTTCCCGAGCGGGTGATCGCGATGGCTTTGGGCGCGATCACCGGCGGGACGAGAGTGGAAATCGAATGGATCACCCGTGCCATGGGCAGGATATTTCCGCGTGAATGGGAAGAGTTCGTCGCGCCGCTGCCGGTGGAAGAGCGTGACGGGAATCTCCCGGCGGCATACGCGCGACTGCTCGCCGATCCGGATCCTGTTGTGCGGGAAAATGCTGCGGTGCAGTGGTGCCGCTGGGAAGACGTACATGTGTCGCTGATGCCGGGGTGGACTCCGAGTGTTCGATACCAGAATCCGGACTTCCGTCGGGTGATGACCAGGCTGGTCACGCACTACTGGGCCAACGATTGCTTCCTCGCGCCGAATCAGATCCTGGACGGAATGGACCGTCTCGCCGAGATTCCCGCGATTCTCGTGCACGGCCGGTATGACATTTCCGGACCACTCGATACTGCCTGGGCGATCCACCAGCGTTGGCCGGGCAGTGAGTTGCTGGTGCTCGACGAAGCCGGGCATGGCGGGGGTGGATTCAACGAGGCAATTGTGGAAGCGCTGAATTCACTGGCTCATTCGGTCTGATCGAGTGCTCCGGCGTGCGCCGCAGCGAGCGCGCCGGCAGCAGCGCGATCGGCAACCGACTGGTCGACAGGTAGATCGGCGACCAACAGGCGATAGTAGATGGGCGCGGCGACGGCCGCCAGAAGATCAGCAGCTGAGACCTTTTCGGAGATTTCCCCGCGTTCGACTGCTCGGCGGACCACTATGTCGGCCAGTTCGTAACGTGCGGAATAGAACTCGCGCTTGAGTCTCGCCACTTCTGGCGTACGAACCGCGTCCGAGAACAGTGCGGCCACCAACGCGCCGCCCGACTCGCTTGTCACCAGTGCGACTATCGATCTGGCCATCTCGCGCAGGTCGGATTCGATGGAACCGGTATCCGGGATGGGGACGGTAGTTGCCGATACCTCGACGGCCGCGTCGGCCACCAGTTGGGACAGCGTGCTCCATCGCCGGTAGATCGTGGTCTTGTGGACTCCGGAACGGGCGGCTATGTCCTCGATGGTCATCGCTGCAAATCCGCGTTCGGACAGTTCGGCCGCGGTGGCCGCCAGGACGGCCTCGCGCACCCTGGCGCTACGCCCTCCGGGCCGTTGTGGTGTCGAGGTCATGGGTCAACCTTATCGCAACAAGGTGTTGTGTTAGCTGGAGGCACGTGGTTCACTGAGCTAATGCAACTGATCGTTGCGTTAGAGATGAATTGAGGGGTGTTTTCCCATGTCATACGAATTTCCTGTCGATCACCGAGGCCTCTTCGAAGAGCGCACAGGACAGTTTCTGAGCTTCGGGCTCCCCGTCTCGGATCTCGAGGAACTGCGCGCGTCCATCAACTCGACCTGGGCCGACGCGCCGGGTGGTTGGTCGTACGAGTGGTCGGCGTTGGCGGCGAAGTACTCCGCGGCCGGCAATCATTCCCTGGCAGCGATGATCTACGGAATCGCCAAGTTCCCGGTGCTGGCCAACGAATCCCGTCGACGGGCTCTGCGCAATCAGGTGGACGAATACGTCAAGGCAGCACCAGGATTCGGGCTCGAGTTCGAGCGTCGAATCCTCGCCCTGCCCTACCGAAACGGCGAGATCGAGCTACCGGTACACATCCTCTCGGCGGACGGACGGTACGAAGACGCACCCGTCCTGTTGCTCAGCGGCGGCGTCGACGGCTGGAAGATGGACATGCATCCGTTGGCCAGCGCGTTCGCGAAGAACGCCGGGGTGACGGTTGTTGCTTTCGATCAGCCGGGAACTGGTGAATCACCCGTTCCTCTCGATGCTTTCGGCGATGAGGTGATCGACGGGCTCGTATCGACGGCTCGCGCTCTCGGCAACGGGCAGGTGGCGCACCTGGGAGTCTCCTTCGGTGGAAACTTCGCCGTGCGCTCGGGGTTGACCGGCGCCGTCGATGCGGTGATCAACATCGGTGCCCCGGTCAAGGGTGCGTTCGAGACCGCGAATGCCGAGCGCCTGGTCTACGGCATGGGCGACATCGTCGGAAACGCACTGGGTTTCGATGCCCCGCCAACCAAAGAGGCGCTGGTACAGGGTCTCCGTGCGTTCGATCGCAGTGTCTTGATGACCGCCGACGACGGCCGGACCCCGATGCTTGTGGTCAACGGGGCCGACGACGTTCACATCCCGCTCTCGGACACAACACTCTTCGAAGAGCGCCCGAACACGCAGGTACACGTCATCCCGGATGCGGGGCACTGCGCAGTGACCAAGCTGCCCGAGTTGACGCCGATGATGATCGACTGGCTACGAGATGCCCTGTCAGGAACCGCTCCACGAACCGGTAGATGATCCGCCGCCAAAGCTGGCAAAACGATACGTCGCAAGAACGGCCTTGTGATCGGTCGGCCACGGCGTCGGTGAAGCGATGAAGTTGTCCTGGGAGTTCTCCTCCACTCTTTTGTTGTGCACGATCGTCTTTCGGGGCCCGATGATTCCTACAGATCCCAACTTCAGCTCGGAAGCGCGGTCGGCGAAGATGTAGTCGATCCGATCGCGTTCGTCTGCCTCGGGTGCCCAGGTGAGCTGTGAGGTGTCGACGTCGGGATTGTCGGACGGCCAGGTGAAGCCCGGGTGTGTAGCCGGGTTCGGGTACTTGCTGCGGTATGCATCGACAAATCCGGCTTGGTCGAGCAGACGGGTGGATTCCCACGGAATGACGACACCGTTGTGGTCGAACAGATTTCGCGTGTCGTCGGTCCAGTCCAGGGCCGACGGTTCGTTGAAATCGCCGCCGAGGATGACGGATCTGCCCTTCGCCCGTTCTGCGGCCGCATCGTCGATGAACGTCGAAATTGCCAGGGGTCGTCCCGAATTGACGTTCACACGCTGAACCGTCTCGGGGTCCGTGACCGGACCGGACGGCATCTTGTTCCAGCCGAACTCGGAGAACTCTCCAGGCTTGGGAACACCCGCGCCGTATCCGCGCGGTAGATAGGTTGCGTAGGACGTGTAGGCCAGATGTGCCGAGTAAGCAGCGATTTGTTTGCCGTCGACCGTCACGACTGCCTTGATCATCGAGTTCAGGTCGGCTGTTTCCTCGATCGGAAACTTGGAGAGAATCCCCACGTCGGAGGACGCTGCTCCGTAGAAGGTGGTTCCTGATTTGGTCAGCATGTCGGCCAATACAGTTGTCGCAGTGCCGGCTTCCGACAGGAGAACTATCGACGCCTGGGTCGAGATGATCATGTCGGCGATCAGCTGCAGGCCACCGTTGATCTTGGTTCCGCCGTGCCAGGTATTGAGGGAGAGCACTTTGACCTCCTGCGCGGGGTTCGCCCCCGCGACGGAGGTATTGGCACCCAAGGTAAATGCGCTTGCGGTGACTGTCCCTGCGGCTACCGCCATCGCCTTGACCATCTGGCGGCGCGTCAATCCATTCATCAGATCCCGGCTCTCGTTGTCGTGTGCTCGAACCCCCGGAAGATGATTACCATCGCTACCTAAACGGACAGTTAACCAATTGCAAAATGGCAGATTTCCACAGAACGCGGCGCGGGCAATAGTCTTCTGGTCGTGGTACTCAGTGAGCGTTTCCCCGGTAACAAGACCTTCGCGAAGGTTCGTGTCCTGCCGCCGGTGGTGAAGTTGCTCCTTCTTTCGATGGTGCTGTTCAACATCGGGTTCTATCTGGTTGTCCCCTTTCTCGCGGTGCACCTTTCGGAGGACCTCGGATTCGCGGCCTGGATTGTCGGCCTGGTCCTCGGACTCCGGATGTTCAGTCAGCAGGGCATGTTCTTCATCGGTGGAAGCCTCGCCGACAGGTTCGGCAAGCGTCCGATCATTCTGCTGGGCATCGCAGTTCGCGTGGTCGGCTTCCTGATGCTCGGATTGGCCGAGAGCATGGCGGCGGTGATCGTAGGTGTGCTTCTGGTCGGGTTCGCCGCGGCTCTGTTCGCACCCGCAGTGGAGTCGGCCAACGCCGAATACGGACGCGAACTCGAGACCTCAGGAGTCATGCGTCGTACGGATCTGTTTGCAGTGGAACAGATGTGCAGTCGTCTGGGAACCGTGATCGGTCCGGCGTTGGGTGCTGCTCTGTTGATGTTTCCGTTCTCGTGGACGGCGTCGAGCGCGGCGTTGCTGTTCGCGATCATGTGGGTCGGGTTCTTCATCTGGTTCCCGCGGCCGGGCGATGCCCACGACGGCCCGGTGTCGACCTATACGCTGCGCGACGTCTGGCGAAGCGTCCTGACCAACAACAACTTTCTGCTCTTCGCGACGCTCTGCAGTTTTCAGCTGGTTGCGTACAGCCAGCTGTACCTGATGCTTCCGGAACAGCTCGAGCGCGGAATCGGTTCGCAGTCGGCGCTGGGATGGTTCTACGTGGGCGCAGCGGTGTTGGTGATCGTCGGACAGGGGCCGACGGTCGCGGTTGCCCACCGCATCGGGCATCGACGCGCGATCACCTTCGGGCTTGTGCTCATTTCGGTGTCGTTCCTGGTTCCGCTGGTCACCGGCGTCGAATCCGCAGCTTCGGCGTCGACGCAGATAGTCGGTCTGGCGGTGTGGATCGGGCTGCTGCACCTGGGACAGATGTTGATGGTGCCGCCGATGCGAGACACCATTGCCATCCTCGGTCGTGAAAGCAACCTCGGAGCGCACTTCGGCATGCTCAACACGATCGGCGGTCTGCTCGCGCTCCTGGGAACCGTGGGAGTCGGATTCGTGTACGACCTAGTCGACAACGGCCACGCAGCGCCGGCGTCACCATGGGTGATCGTTTCGGTCTGCGTGGCCGTGTCGGCTGTGGTGTTGTGGGTGTGGTCCGGTCGAACGAAGGTTATCGACCCGCGATCGTCTGATTGATCTTTGCTACAAAATCTTCCAGCACAAACGGAATGGTGAGCGGGTTCGGCATGGACACCGCGTCACTGACGATGGGGTCCAAGCTGATCAGGCCGCCGGTCTTGACCACGTTCAGATTGGTGAACGCCGGCTGCGTCTGCATCTCGGGGCGCGCCTTTTCGTAGTTGTCGAAGAGCAGGTAGTCGCACTCGAGGAGGTCGTAGTTTTCGGCGGAGATCTCGTAGTTCAGCTTGCCCGCGAACCGATCCTTCAGTGCGGCAGGAGCCGTGAATCCCAATTGCGTGAGCAACTGAGCGCGCGCTGCCTCAGGGCTGAACGCCCGCAGATTTCCGTCGCTCCAGCGAATGACGAGAGCTGCTGTCTTGCCTTCGAACTGGGGGTTCTCCGCGCGGGTGCGAACGATGAGGTCTTCGACTTCCTGGACCTCCTGCTTTGCCTGCGCGGGAACGCCCACAGCCGTACCGATGCGGGTCGTGACTTCCTGCCAGGGCAGCACCCAATCCGTCTGATCGGCGGCGTGAAGCACAGTCGGCGCGATGGCGCTGAGCTGCTTGTACAGATCCTCGTCGATCGCGTTGTTGACGGCGATGATCAGGTCAGGCGCTGCTGCCACGATCGTTTCGATGTCGAAATCGGTGGTGGCGTTGGCCAGTGGTGTCGGCTCGGCGCCCTGGACTGCCGAGTCGGCCCAGACTCCGATTCCGTCGTCGGTCGATCCCTTCCACACCGGGACCAGGACGGGCGTCAGCCCGAGGGAAAGCAGTACGTCTGCGTCGCCGATGCCGACCGCTGCGATGCGGCTGGGTGCCTGCCCGATGGTGGTGGAGCCGAACTTGTGGTCGATCGTCACCGGGAAGGCGTTGGCCTCGGCGTGAGCACCTTCGGTGCCGGGAGTGGATTCGTCCTTCGCGCTGTCGCCGCAGGCAGCAAGGGCAAAACCTGCTGCTGTTGCGAAGGTGACGGACAGCATGGCACGGCGGCTCAACATTGGGTTCACAGCAACCTCGGGTTTCATGGTTATGGGACCCTAACCATAGTGGAGCGGCAGTGTCGGCAGTGTTTGTTAGTCTCCGCCCATGACGGCGGTTCTCGACTACACATCAGCAGGACCGTTCACCCGCATCGACGGAGTGGACCCGCTCGCCCTCGAGTCACTCCCCACCGACCCCGTGCAAATATGCCGGGTAGTGCCGTACCTGGTGGTCCAACCCACCGATGCACGGTCGCTGAATCTGCCTGCCGACCGATTCGACGAAAACCAGATCCGGCCGGCAAGCGTTCTGCTCCAACGCTTGCTTGCGCTCGATCCGGCACCGGTGACCTCCGCCCGAGAACCCGACAAGCGGCTCGTCGGAACCTGTCGGCACTTTGCTGTTTTGAGTTGTGCGTTTCTGCGCCACCGCGGAATTGCCGCTCGCGTCCGCTGTGGTTTTGCCACCTACTTTCAACCGGGACAGGGCGTGGACCACTGGATTACCGAGTACTGGGACGACGCCGGCAAGCGGTGGATCCGCATCGACTCGGAGATCCTCGGACAGAACGTCCTTCCTCACGCCCATAACCTGCAGCCGGGAGAATTCCTCAGTGGTGGTGAGGCGTGGTTGGCGTATCGACGCGGCGAGATCGACGCCTCCCAGTTCGGGGTGTACGGAACCCAGAACTGGGGAGCCGCCGAGATCCGCGGCAACGCTGTGAAAGACCTTGCCGCGATGAACAAAGTCGAAACCCTGCCATGGGACGAGTGGGGCCGCATGACCGACGCCTACGACGGAAAGACCGGTGCGGCGTACGACGTACTTCTCGACGACATCGCCGACGTCTGCGCCACTGACGATCCCGTGGCCGTGCGAGCGTTGTACGAGCACGAGGATTTACGCGTGCCGGAGAAGCTGCTTACTTTCTGAGAGACTTGCCTGCATGAATCAGGAGCACCGCCAACTCGAGTACGGACTTCGATTCGACTGGGGCCTGCGCGGCGCCGAGGCGATCGCTGCGGGAGTCGATACCGCCGTTGTGGTCGACGTCCTCTCGTTCACGACGACGCTGAGCGTCGCCGCCGATGCGGGAATCGACGTACTTCCCTTTTCCTGGAACGACGAGAGGGCGGTCGATTACGCGCGTGATGCCGATGCGGTTCTTGCAGTGCGACGAAGTGTGGCCAGGGAGGGGCAGATCAGTCTGTCTCCCAGGACGATTCGCGAGTCCGAGGTCCCGAGTCGGCTGGTACTGCCGTCGCCGAACGGGTCGACTATCGCGTTTGCGTTGGCGTCCCAGGTTGCGGTGTGTGTCGGCGCTTCATTGAGGAACGCTTCCGCCGTCGCTGATTGGATTGTGCACGAACATGGTCCGGGATCGCGGGTTGCGATAGTCGCATCCGGGGAGAAGTGGCCCGGTGGAGAGTTGCGTCCTGCAGTGGAGGATCTGTGGGGCGCCGGCGGGGTTGTCACGGCGTTGACCGCGGCTGGTTGGGAAGGTTCCCTGTCGCCCGAGGCACAGATGGCGGCGGATGCCTGGACAGCGGTGTCGGATTCGTACGAGGACCGCCTGCGGGACTGTGCCTCAGGACGCGAGTTGATCGTCATGGGGTTTCCACACGACGTCGCCATCGCCTCGGAACTCGACGACAGCGACACCGTACCTGTTCTCGAAGATCGTGTGTTTCGAGGTCAGCGCACCGGGCGTCGATTGAACAAACTCCGCGCCCAGAGGTAGGAGAGGAAGGTGATTGCGACGCACCATCCGATCGCGAGTATGGCGTTGTTCCCGATCGCTTCGCCGAGAAGAAGTCCTCGAAGAGTCTCGATGATCGGAGTGAACGGCTGATACTCGGCAAACCATCGCAACACGGTCGGCATCGAGTCGGTGGGGACAAATCCGCTTCCCAGGAAAGGTAAGAGGATCAACACCATTGGAAGATTACTGGCCGTCTCGACGCTCTTGCTGACGAGGCCGAAGGCAACGGACAACCAGATCATCGCGATGGATACCAGGATGAGTAGAGCAAACGCGGCGACCCACTCCACGAAGCCTGCAGTAGGCCGGAAGCCGACGGCTATCGCCACGGCGATGACTACAACGAGGCTCACGATCGTCTGAAGGAGACTGCCGAGAACGTGACCGGTCAGGACGGACGTGCGCGTGATCGCCATCGTGCGGAATCGTGCAATGATCCCCGCGGTCATATCGGTTGCGACGGAGATGGCAGTACCTTGTGCCGCTGATGCCACAGTCATCAGAATAATCGCCGGTGCAACGTAATTGACATACTCGGCTCGGCCGCCACCGCCTGGGCCGAGGCCGTTCCCGAGCGTTCCGCCGAGCACGTAGACGAACAGCAGCAGGAAGACGACTGGCATCCCGACAAGCATCACCGTCATCGACGGATATCGAAGGATGTGTCGAATGCTGCGACGCAGCATGGTTTTCGAGTCCTGATAGGCAAGCGTCATGGTGGTCATCGCGCGTCGGTCCTTTCGGTGGCGGTCAGAGTCAGGAACACGTCGTCCAGGTCCGGTGTGTGCACGGAGAGTTCCTTGACGTCGATCGAGTGAGCGTCGAGTTGGTCGAGAAGAGAGCGCAGCGAGCGGACACCGCCGTCGCTGGGAACCTGCAGAACATACGCGGCATCGTCACGGGTAGACTCGTCGAAAACAGCAGCAGCAGAGTCGAGTTGGTCTCGATCGATGAAGTGAAGACGAATGTGGCCGCCGGGGATGCGTCGTTTGAGTTCCGCTGCCGTACCTTGGGCGACTATCCGTCCCTGATCGAGGACGGCGATGTGGTCGGCCAGTTGATCGGCTTCCTCGAGGTACTGCGTCGTGAGGAAGATGGTGACACCGCCCTTGACCAACTCCCGGATGATCTGCCACATGGTGCGTCGACTCCGGGGATCGAGGCCGGTGGTGGGCTCGTCCAGGAAGATGATCTCCGGTCGTCCGATCAACGTCATTGCCAGGTCGAGCCGTCGGCGCATTCCGCCCGAGTACGTCGACGCGAGTTTGTCCGCGGAGCCCTGCAGATCGAACATCTCCAGGAGTTCGTCAGTGCGACTGCGGCGTTCGTCCTTGCCGAGGTGGTGAAGATCGGCCATGAGGAGAAGGTTTTCCTCGCCGGACAGGTAGTCGTCTACCGCCGAGAATTGTCCGGTGACACCGATGCGCGAACGCACCGCGTCAGGATCGTCGGAAGGGGTGTACCCGGCGATGCGGATGTCGCCGCCGTCTGCGGGAACGAGGGTCGAGAGGATTTCCACGATGGTGGTCTTGCCGGCGCCGTTGGGGCCGAGGAGTGCAAAGACGGTTCCGCGGTCGACGGAGATGTCGATTCCGTCCAGTACCGTCTTGTCGTCGTAGGCTTTCTTCAGACCCGTCGCGGTGATGGCTGGTTTACGGGACATCAGCGTTCCTTTCGCTAGATCTTCTTGTTGGATTCTTCTCGGGGCTCCGAACGTCGAATGACGATGTCGCCGTAACTGGTTTGTGCCCGGACGTCTACCCGGCGTTCGGTGGAAGCCGGACCGTGCGTGGCATTCATCTGGTTGTCGACACGGCCGAAGGACGTATGAGCGTCGAATCGTGCGGCGGTTCCGGATCGAACGCCGATATGGATTCGCCCGGCGGCCGTCTTGGCGGATACGACTCCACTCTCGATGGTCTCGAAACGGATGTCGCCGTTGGCGGTTGCGGCGCTCGCGTCGGATTCGGCGTGTTCGACGGCGACGCTTCCGTTGGCGGTCTTCGCCTTCAGCGCGCCGGTGATCGTGCCGATGTTGATGTCGCCGTTGGAATTCTTGACCTCCGCGTTGCCGTCGACGCGGCCGATGCGGATGCTTCCGGACCCGGTGCTCGTGTCGATGTCACCGGCCACATGCTCGACGATGATCGCTCCGGCGCCGGTGCTGACGTTGAGCGGTCCGGTGGTGTCCAGTGTGCAATCTCCGGCCGAGACCTTCACGCGTGAGCGTCCGAGAGTGCCTTCGGCGCGAAGGCTGGCAACTGCGGCAGTGCCTTCGAGTCCCGAGCCGGAAGGAAGCTGAACGGCGATGTCGACAGATCCTGTCTTCCCGAAAATGCCGAGACCGCGCTGTTTCGGAGTCTTGATCTGTAGCCGGCCACCTGCGAATTCGACGCGCGTTTGTTCGGCGACTCGAACGTCTACCTCGCGAGACGAGTTGCTGGGCAACACTTCCACGACAGTGTCGTTGCGGCTGCTCGCAGCGATCCGGATGTGTCCGACTGCCACGTCGAAGTTCAAGGTGATGGGGTCAGGTGTGCTGAATGTAGGCATGGTGATACTCCCGATGAGGTTGTCTCGGTTGGTGATAGAGGGTCGTGCGAAAGGTGAAGCCGGTGTCAGTGCACCCAGCCGCTGAAGCTTTCGGAGCCTTGGGACGTGCGCTGTCTCGGAGTGCTTCTGCTCATGCCGCCTTCCAGCGCAGTTGCAGCCGAGCGAACCAGCCACGCGTTCACGGAGATCCCGGCTTCCTTGGCCGCCGCCTCGATCCGGTCTTTGAGGTCTTGCCCCAGCCTCAGGTTGATTCGAGTCATCGAGGCGTCGTCGGACTCCGTGACGGGGCGCGGAGCCGGAGTCGGTTCCTCTTCGGCGGGGGCCGGAGCCGGTTCGCTGATGGCTGGTGCCACCACGAATTCGGGTTCGCGTCCCCGTAGGCGCAGGTCCACCGAGCCTGGGGCGAGGTCACGCGTGATCTCGGCGGCTGCCGCAGACAATGCGTCGAGAAGGGTGAGTCGCACTGCTGATTCCAGCGGTGCGGTCAAACGATCGGCGAGGGCCTTTGCGTCTTCTCCGCCTGCTTCGGCCGCCACCGCGAGTTCGTGGCGAAGGTTGTCTACGTACGGTGTCAAGTCCATGGCATCACTATGGCACCACTTTGGTGCCATAGCAATAGTTTGGTGGCACATTCATGTGAGTTTGATGAGAAGCGCCAGGTCATCGGGGTGGTTGGCGTTTCGATTCTCGGCAGGCTGGCACACTCGTAAGGGTGAGTCCTGCCGAACCCAACCGTCGCCGCCGTATCTTGCTCTGGATTGCCGGGGTGCTCGGCGTCGTGATCGTGGTCGGGGCGGTTGTCGTCGCGGTCGCGCCTTCGCGGTATCTGCCCTGGGACACTGCCGAGTTCCCGACGGTCGATGCCAGTTCGGTGACTGCGGACCAGGCTCGAGTGCTCGAACTGCTGCAATCCGAGCACGAGCGGGACCGTCCGGGCACTTTCTATTCCGACGGTATCGACGAAGAATGGTGCGCCGATTTTGTCAGCTGGATCATGAGGGAAGCGGGTAGACCGTTGTCGAACCCGAACTCCGGAAGCTGGCGTATCCCGGGGGTGTACACCTTGCAGGAGTACTACCAGGGGATCGGCGCGTACGCCGAGAACGGCAGCGGGTACATCCCGAGCGTGGGTGATGTGGTGATCTACGACAGTTCGAGATGGGTGGGTCAGCACACCAACATCGTTGTGGCAGTGGACGGTGACTCGGCGATCACGGTCGGCGGCAACGAGTTCGGCAAGGTGCGAGTCCATGATCTTCACTGGCAATCCGACTCCGCCGTCGTGGGGTTCGGAAAACTTCACCCCTGATCGCTGTGGTTCGAGGTCAGGGCAAACCATCGAGCGGATGCACGTGCCTCGCCGCCGGCGTCGATGTGCAGCGTGTTCGTGCCGGTTCGCACGCTCACCTGCTCACCTCTCTTGACGGGCTGGGTGTACTCGAGGATCGCGCGAAAGGGTTTGCTTCGTAATTTTTCGGGCAGTGCATCTTCCACGGGTTGCCAATAGATCGCGTTGTTCACGTGATCGAAAGGGTCGAAATCGCTCGAGCGCAACGGGAATGGAGAATCCACCTGATTGTCGGTGTCGGGGTCGATCCACCGACGCCAGTGAAGATGCTCGTCCACGGCCGTCGATGCCAGGGCAGCGGTGAACTTTTCACTGATGGTTGCCGGCATTCCGGTTTTCGGGTCGATGTTGATCCAGAATGCCTCGGTCTCGATCAATCCACCGCTGTCGGACCTGATCCGAACCCGCATCGAACACCACTTGCTGGAGAGTCCGGAACACCAGCGCTGCAGATGAACTCGATCCGGCCAGACGACGGGTTCGAGTACGTCGATCACCGTCCTTCGCACCATCCACAGCGGGTGTGTATCCATGGCGCCGCGGTCGACGAGATTGTCGAAGCCCGCGTCTTGGAGGTAGCGCGCGATCGCGTCGAGGCGCAGTTGCTTGTCGGTGTGGATGTCGCCCGTACGCACCGGCCAGGAGACCTGGAAGATGCTGCCGGTTGTCGGTAGTTCGGCCATCGCTACGTGATCGTCGACTTTTGTACGGTTCATCGGATGTGGACTCCCGGTGTTCGCTTATCCGGTCGGGTGGCTTCACGCTTGCGTTACCCGATGGAGGGATCTTGAACCATCTGAGTTCACTGTTTTCTGAATACAGATTTCGATGTACTGTCGTATGTATGGATATCGAGGGCGTAGATGTGGTGACCAACGTGGCGGTGCTTGCGAGGTTCGGGCATGCCTTGTCCGACGAGACTCGGACACGGATACTGCTCGAACTGAAAACTGCCCCTCGGTACCCGTCCGACCTCGCTGAAACACTGGCTGTGACCAGGCAGAAGCTGTCCAATCATCTGGCTTGTCTGCGCGGTTGTGGCTTGGTAGTGGCCGTCCCGGAAGGGCGCCGGACCAGATACGAACTCGCCGACGCACATATCGGTCAGGCCCTCGACGACCTGCTCGGGGTCGTACTCGCGGTGGATCCGTCGTACTGCCCGGACAGTGAATCAGAAGGATGCTGCTGATGGTTGCGCCCGTTGACGGTGGCGGCCTCTCGACTGCCCGGCGTGCGCTCTTGTCGAGACGAATTCGCATCTTCGTGGCGATCACGATCAGCTACAACGTCGTCGAAGCGATCATCGCGCTGGCGGAGGGCACACGGGTGTCGTCCGCAGCACTGTTCGGTTTCGGCCTCGATTCCGTGATCGAAGTGTCCTCGGCGGCAGCGGTTGCCTGGCAGTTCTCGGCCCCGGATCCGACGAGCCGTGAGAAGACGGCACTGCGAGTGATCGCATTCTCGTTCTTCGGGCTCGCTGCGTACGTCTCGTTCGACGCGATTCGGTCGCTGTTCGGTCTGGGTGAAGCGCAGCACACGAGCGTCGGAATAGTATTGGCTGCAGTGAGTTTGGCAATCATGCCGGCTCTGTCCTATGCGCAACGCCGAGCAGGTCGGGAGTTGGGTTCGCTTTCGGCGGTCGCGGATTCGAAGCAGACGCTGCTCTGCACCTACCTTTCTGCAGTCTTGCTGGTCGGTTTGCTGCTCAACTCGGTGCTCGGCTGGTCGTGGGCGGACCCGATTGCGGCACTGGTGATCGCCGTCATCGCCGTGAAGGAAGGCATCAACGCGTGGAAGGGTGATCCGTGCTGCCCGGTTGTGACGGTGCCCGAGAGCGGTGACGAGTGTGACTGCTGCTGAGTGAGCACAGGTTCAGTTGAGTGAACACCGTCTGCAGCGCGTCGGAGCGGGTGCTCACTCGATGAAAGGGGTGCCACCTTCTGCGCGGGTCTTGATGTGCGCGGCGCGTTGCTCGAGAAGACGGCGCAGATACGGGCCGACAGCCAACCTCAGTGCCAGGTGTCCGAGCACGCCGAAAGGGGCCGTAACCGTGAAGCGGTCATGCATCCGCGTCCACCCACCCGGCTGATCGTCGAAGACGTGCTCATGTTGCATTGCGGCAAACGGGCCGCGGACCTGCTCGTCTGTGAACGAGTACGGACGGTTGTACTGCGTGATTCGGCTTGTCATCGAGAATCTCCACCCGAAATGCCGAGCAGTGAACGACACCTCGTCGCCCTCTCCCAGCGTCGATCTACCCGTACTGGTGACTGCCACCTCATCTGTTGCGCTGAGCGAGGCGGAGTGTTCGTCCATGTCGAGTTCGAGATCGAAGATCACTGCTGGTGGAGCGTAGATATCGGTAATCACGACCACGGTGTGTTGCACAGTGCCAGTCTGCCAATGTTGGTTTGCGATGCCGACAAGCGGGTACGGGTCGGTGACCTGCGGTTCATCCGCGACGGGTGATGTTTTCGCTTCCCAGCCCCTCGAGACTGAGTATGGGAAGTGCATTCTGTCGAAAGGAACGCTGATGACTGCTCCACCGCGGGAACCCGCGAATCACCCTGTCCGGCAGGGTTTCGCGGTAGGTACGACGTTTGCAGCAGCAATTCTGCTGCTCACCGCAGGCATTGTCGCTCTGCTTCAGGGCATTGCGGCGGTCGCCGACAACAATCTGTTTGTCGTGGGTATCAACTACACGTACAAGTTCGACATCACGACGTGGGGCTGGATCCACATCATCTTGGGCATCATCGGAATCGTGGTGGCTCTCGGCCTCTTCACCGGTGCAGTGTGGGCCAGGGCGGCGGCGATAGTCATTGCGTCGCTCTCGATCATCGCCAACTTCTTGTGGATGCCGTACTACCCGCTGTGGTCGATCCTGGTCATCGCGCTCGACGTCGTTGTGATCTGGGCCGTCGCGACCTGGGACACAGACAGAGTCTAGGCGCCGAACAACTCGAGAGCAGTTGGTCCCGACCGAATCGACTCGGTCGGGACCATCGCTCGTGCGCGGGGGACGATCCGACGGAGGGCCGGCTCGGATCAGTCGGCTCGGATCAGTCTGGGAGCCTCCGTAGTTCGGCTACGGTCAAGCCAAGGGAATCGAGGCGGGCCATGATGCTTCGCATAGCAGTGTGGTCCGCGACGGGTCCGTACAAACTGGTGAATCCGCCGGCTGCACTGGCAACGCTGAGTTCGGGAAACGCCGCTTTGACGCGGTCCGACACTTCGCCGTCGATGAGGAATTGATACCGAGTGGGAGCATTCATCAGTGTCCGCTCCATTTCGTAGGGCCATGAGGTTCGGTCAGCACCGCGTCGAGCCTCGAAATCACGTGTCGTCAGGGGTAATCGGCGTCGCCGCTCGATCCAGGACTCCGTATCCGTGAGATCCAGTCTTGCTCCCACACGCTCCCGAGGCGTCATCCCCAACGGGTGAATGTCATCGCGGCTCCGTTCATCCCTTTAGTGTGAGGCTGCGAAGGAACGTCACCCCTAGTGTCGACCGGGAGAGAGAAGAGGTCGGCATGGGATCTGTCATCGGGGATCTTCTACCCTTAGCGGTCGGTGTTGCGGTATCGCCCATCCCGATCATCGCGGCAATCTTGATGTTGTTGTCCAAGCGAGCCGGTAGCACCAGCGTCGGCTTCGCCCTGGGCTGGATACTCGGAATAGTTGTCGCCACTGTGATCTTCGTGCTCCTGTCCAGCAAGCTCGGCGACTCCGAAGGCGATCCCTCTGCGACGGTGTCGTGGATCAAGCTGGCGTTGGGTGTGTTGCTGCTTGCGTTCGGAGTGAAGCAATGGCGTGGCCGCGGTGGCGAGCATGAAACCCCGAAGTGGATGCAAGCCATCGACGACATGACCGCTGCCAAGGGCCTCGGCTTGGGCTTCGCGCTGGCAGCGATCAATCCGAAGAATCTGATGATGTGTATCGCGGCTGGTATCTCGATCGGCTCTGCGTCATTGGGCTCCGGCGAAGTAGTCGTCGCGGTTCTGGTTTTCACCGTCATCGCTGCCTCGACAGTGTGCGTGCCCGTGATCGGTTACCTCGTTGCCGCGGAGCGACTGCGCGGTCCGCTGGCCAAGCTGAAGGTGTGGTTGCAGGACAACAACGCCACTGTGATGAGTGTGTTGATCCTGGTTATCGGTGTTGTTCTCATCGGTAAGGGCATCGGCGGTCTCTGACAACGGGAGGTAGTTATGGGATCGCTGCTACTGCAACAGATCCCGCTGGCACTCGGTATCATCATGAGCCCGCTGGCGGTTGTCGCCGTTGTCGCCGTGCTCTTTTCCGAACGAGCGCGTCTCAACAGCATCGCGTATCTGATCGGGTGGTATCTCGGAATAGTTGTCGCCCTGGCCGGGTCGTACATCATCTTGACCGCACTCCAAGTTCATCAGAGAACACACCCACCCCTGTGGGTGCCCATCCTCCACCTCGTTCTCGGCGTGACGTTGCTCGCGGGTGCCTGGTTCGTCTACACGCGTAGTCGGCGCGGAGTACAGGCGATGGCGGCTGCAGTGGCTCCGGGAGATGTTGTCGCGGCGGCCCCTCAACTGCCGAAAATGCTCCAGTCGGTAGAACACTTCCAGCCGATGCGATCGGGTGTGCTCGGGTTCGCGCTGTTCGTTCTCAATCCCATCGACATGTCCTGTGCGATTGCCGCTGCCATGAACTTTCGCCTCAGCACCGTGGCGCCGACGTCGCAGATCGTCTCGGCCGTGATCTTTTCTCTGGTGTCCGTGACCTCGGTCGCCGTGCCGGTCGCCCTTCTCCTGATCAAGAAGGAGGAGGCCACCGAACCGCTGCAGAAGATCCGCACCTGGATAGCCACCAACACGCACTTGCTGAACGTCGGGCTCCTCGTCCTGATCGCGGCGATGCAGATCAGTAAAGGGGTGCAAGGGCTATGAGTGCTCCGCACACACGGACGTGGTGGGTCTTCGGATCACTGTCCGACTATCAGCGAGGCTGGCTTCGACCAGACATCATCGCGGGCCTCACGGTGTGGGCTGTCCTTGTCCCGGAAGCGCTCGCGTACGCCACCATCGCCGGAGTTCCGCCGGTGGTCGGGCTCTATGCTGCAGTTCCGTCACTGATTCTGTATGCAGCAGCTGGTAGTTCGCGGCATCTGATCGTCGGACCGATGTCGGCCACTGCCGCGTTGTCCGCGGCGATGATCGCTCCACTGGCGTCGGGAGACGACACCAGATTTGTCGCGTTGTCGGTCGGGCTCGCGATAGTGACCGGACTCGTCGGACTGCTCGCAGGATTCATGCGCCTCGGATTCATCGCATCCTTCATCTCCGAGCCGGTTCTCAAGGGATTCATAGTCGGTTTGGCGCTCACGATCATCATCGGTCAAGTACCCAAACTCCTGGGCGTGGAAAAGGGCGAGGGGAACTTCTTCGTCCAGGCGTGGACGGTGATCAAGGAACTTGGCGAGGTCGACGGTCCGACGGTGGTCATCGGATTGCTCAGCTTGGCAATGGTTCTGGGAGTCAAGCGATGGCTCCCGCTGGTGCCAGGTTCGCTTCTGGTTGTGCTACTGGGGATTACCGCAGTGGCGCTGTTCGGACTCGACGACCGTGGCATCGACATCGTGGGACACATCGATTCGGGCTTGCCGACTATGGGCCTGCCGAGTGGAGTAGGAGCCGAGGACTACCTCGACCTAGTGGGGCCGGCCGTCGGTGTTCTACTCATCGGGTTCGCCGAAGGTCTCGGCGCTGCAAAGACATACGCGGCGAAGGCCGGATACACGATCGACGCCAATCGGGAACTGGTAGGACTGGGGGCCGCCAATCTCGGATCGGGCATCTGCTCGGGAATGGTGGTCAACGGCAGCCTCTCGAAGACGGCTGTCAACGGGGGAGCGGGTGCCAAATCACAGGTCAGCGGGTTGGTGGTCGCCGCATTGACCCTGCTGACACTGCTGTTCCTGACTGGGTTGTTCGAGAAACTACCGGAAGCGACGCTATCGGCGGTGGTGATCGCCGCAGTGATCGAACTAGTGGATTTCTCTTCTCTCGCAGCGCTGTACCGGGTCTGGACGAGGCGATTGGGCAGCATCTACGGGCACGCCGCTCGGGCCGATTTCGCCGCCGCTGTCGCGGCGATGTTCGGAGTTCTCCTGTTCGATACCTTGCCCGGTCTGATCATCGGAATCGTCGTCTCGATGCTGCTGCTCCTGTATCGAGTCTCCAAACCGCACGTGGCTGCTCTGGCCAAGGACGGCACGCGCTGGGTCGACACCAGCAGCCATCCTGATCTGAGGACACTCGACGGCGTCGTGGTGGTCAGGGTCGAATCCGGACTCTTCTTCGCGAATGCCGATCACGTGCGTGATCAGATCACCGGCATGGTGACTACCGGGACCACGACGGTCATTCTCGACGCCGAGACTTCACCGTTCATCGACGTCAGCGCGGCCCAGATGTTGGCTCAGCTTCGAGATTCGTTGGCTCGCAAGAATGTGAGCTTCCGGGTGGCCCGCGACATCGGTCAGTTCCGCGATGTCTTGTCCGGGGCCGACGAGGGTGCGCTGAAGGTCGACGTCTATCCGACCGTCTCGCAGGCACTCGAGGGCCGGGACAACACTTCAGCGTGACGTCCGCAGCCAGATTCCCAGTGGCCCCGCATCTTTTGCGACCGATCCGACGATCGACGACGCGACCACCACGATGGCAGAGAAGATGAACAGCCACCCGATCACGGTGAACATCACGCCGAGAAGGCCGAACTCGTCCTGAGACGTCTTGGTCATCCGCGGCAGGAAAAGAGTGCCGGCCACGTGCAGTCCGGTCAGACCCGTCGCAGTGAGCAAGCCGGACCCGACACACATACGAGTGGTCATGCGATTGGCGGTCAACAGCATGGGCACGGCAGTCCAGACCAGTGCCCACACTGCGTAGACCGCAACAAATTCCAGGAGACTGCCCACTCTCGGAACGGCATTCAGTTCGCGGCACAGCGCAGCACCGACCACTGACGCGGCGACGACGAACACGACCGCGATCCACCGCCATGCCTGGCGAAGTGTCGCTGTCGGCACACTCCAGATTCGTCCGTACATCCGGCCAAGGGCGCGAGCGTAGGACGTGGAACTGATCAACAGCATGAGCAGGCCGACAATGCCGAACGCGGCCGCAGTGGAGGTGTCGGTCATCACGGCGTCGGGAAGCTGCACCCCGAGGTCGTCTCTGGCGACATCGGCCAAGGGCTTCAGCTTTTCCAGGGTGGACGCTGCGATCATCACCGGCAGCAAGGACGTGAATGCCTGGGCTGCCAAAGTCATGGCGCTGTCGACGAGTCCGACTTCGAAGACGTCGATCGTCGCGTCGGTAGCCAACCGTCGGCTCGGCGTGCGTCTCGCCCAGACGGTCATTCGATCGCGCGTATCGGAGTACAACTTCGGGGGCATGGAAGCAGTCTTGCTCAGATGAGTCCGCCGCGACGCGCAGCCTTGAGTGCGTCGCGTCGGTTGCTTACTTCCAACTTCCGATAGATCCCGCGTAGATGCGTCTTGATGGTGTTGACGGACAGGAACAGCGTGTCGGCGATCGACTCGGTGGTGTCTCCCGAGGCCAGTTCGCGCAGCACGGTGTATTCGCCCGGTGTGAGGATCGGTGCACTCACCAGCTCTTGTGGACGAATGCGGTTGCGTACCTGTTCGGCAAAAGCTTCCTGATCGCCGAAGTGCCCACTGAACTCGTCGAAGATCGGACGCAGTGACGCGCCGTAGTCGAGGAAAGGTCGCAACAGCCCACCGGTTTCTGCGGCTCGCAGGGCTTTGTGCAGCGAACGAAACGACTTGCGCTCGTGACCGGTGGCAGCGTGGATCCCAGCCTCGAGTGTCCAGGCGTAGACGGTGTGGGCGAGCACAGGCTCTTCGGTGGATCCGAGGGCTTCGGAAACCTCGACGAGTGCTTCTGCGAACTTGTTGGACGAGAAAGCCACGGCAGCTCGCGCCAGGTGTATCTCGGAAGTCTCGCCGAACTGATCAGCCGCATCGCGCACGAGTCGGCCGGCCCATTCCACTTCGCCGACCGACAGGCATGCGTTCACGACCGGTGGGAGTAGGGCAAGAGTCGCCAATGAGAAGGTGCGCAGTGCGATTGCGCTGAGCATCGCATCGCGGACGTCGGCAGCGGTCGACCGTCGATCGGCCGCGTCGCCGAGACTGTGGAGCCCGAACGTGACGACGGTGTGCCACCCGAATGCCGGGACGCTGGCGCCGAGAACATCTGTGCTCCGGTAGTTTCCGATAGTCGGTATGCGGTACGGAAGTTCGCTGGTGGCGCAGAGATATGCAGCGAAGGCCACCACGGACGCGGACAACTCGTACTCCGCCGTCGTTGTGATTCGGTGTTCGACCGCGTAGTCGATGGCGTAGGTGGAGTGTGCCCTCATCGCCTCGATGTCCCCGCTGAGTGAGGCGACGAATCCCAGCCCGGTCAGTGCCTTCAGTACGAATCGCGACCTGCCTCGTAGTGTTCCGAGCGCGACCGCCTGGGTGTATTCGACAGTTGCCCTGTCGAACTCGCGTTTGAGTAGGAGGGCCGTCGCTACCTCAAGGTGAGCGTAGGCTTCGACGTCCGAGTGAGTGCTGTTCTGGCGCCGCACCAGGCGCGAAACCAATGGTTTGTTGTCGGAAGTTGGCGAAGCACAGGAGATTTCCAGACTCATCGCCAGGAACAGTGGCTCGTCCGCAATAGGCGGATGAGTTGCCTCGAGGAGATCGAGGCACGTTGTCGCAGAGGTCATGTCACCGGAATGGAGGGCGGCCGCAGCCAGGACCAGGCGGGTGATCGGAGATTCGGAGACCTGCGTCGGTGCGGATTCGAGCACTCGGACGACGTCTCCGCTGTGCCCGTCGAGTACGAGGCCCAGTCCGCAGCGCTCGAGAAAAGCGAGGATGCGGCACGGGTCGCCGATCGACACCTCGAGTTCGAGCGCCTCGAGTTCGAAGTGATGACTCTCGAACCAGGTTGCTGCTCGAAGGTGCGCGCGATTTCTCTCCTCGTGATCGACCCGACGGAACTCTGCGCGGAGGTGTTCGAGGAGAAGGGGGTGGTAGCTGAACCACGTGGTGTGGTCAGCGGAGTCGGTCCGCGTCACGGGGAAGTTGTATTGAATCAGAGCGTCGATCTCGGACCGAGCATTCGAATCGGTCAACGTTTCTGCGAGTTGAGCAGAGAACGAATCGACGACGGATGTCCGCAACATGAATGTCGTGACATGCTCGGGCAAGGATGTCAGGACCTCGTCGACGAGGAAGTCGGCGATCGGGCGGGGCGTATGGGTGAACTCGTTCAATGCATCACCGATGTCGCTCCGGCCTGCCAGGAACGCTGCGGTCAGGCGAACAACAGCGCCCCACCCCTCGGTGAAGTTCTCGACGATTGCGAGCTCGTCGTCGCCGAGGGTGATGTCGTATTCGCCGAACATCGCAGTGATCTCGGTGCGGTCGAAGGCGAGATCGGTGGATGCGAAGCGAGTGAGTCGGCCATCGAGCGCGAGACGATGCCAGGTGAGCGGAGGTTCGTATCGAGCAGCGACGATGATCGACAGATTGTCCGGCGTGTGCGTGAGTATCTGGTCGAGAAGACCGATCGACATCGGATCGTGAAGTGTGTGCACATCGTCGAGGATCAGCGTCGTTCGGCGATCGTGAGCTTCGACGGTTTCCGCGAAGTGCGCGAGCCACTGTTCGACGGGGCGTCTCGATCCCGCCTGTGCCGGGAACCCTTGCCCGGTGGGCGCGCGACCGGCCGGGTCGAGAGGCGTCGAGATGGCCTCGGCGAGGGATTCGCACAGCACCGACACGTTGTTGTCGCGCTCGGCCAACGTCAGCCAGGCCAGGTCCACGTCAGGGGACGCCCGCGAATACTCACGAGCCCAATTCGCCAGCAGCAGGGTCTTTCCCGCTCCGGCCGGTGCAGAAAGCAGCCCGACGGACCCGGGCCCCGAGCCCTCGGTAGTGGTGGACGCGGTGAGTTTCTGGTGCAACCGGGGACGTGGAACCAGTCCCTTGATTGCAGAGGGCGGGTGAAAGCGCCCGCTGACAGGCGCGTCCGACGCGTGAGTGTGCCCGACGCGGTGAGACGCGTCGAGCGTCACTGCAGCGGCATCACGAAATGGGCTGCTCATCCGACTCCTGTTCGACTGGCTGCACTGGACGTGACCGCTGGATCGACATACGTAACGAGTTAGATGATGTGAAACTACCCAATTCGGACACTTGTTAAGCGTCCAAATCAAAAGATTCGGACCAAAGTCCCTGATTTAGCAAGGGGTGCGTTCGAACTACGAACGGCGTCGCCAGTGCTACCGCCTGAACGGCGGGGTGCGAGCAAACCTCGAATATCGGTCGAATACCTTTTCCCGGCCCACGAGATCCGGATCTGACAACAAGGCCGCCAGAAGTACACGTGCCTGCCCGGCCCGAAGATCGGTGGAAAATACAGCGCCCGCGGCGATCAAGTCGTGGCCGCCGCCACCACCACCGTAAACCGGGGAGATTGGCCCCGAGGGCACACGAGTTGTCACGACCACCGGAATGTGAGCGCCTACGCAGTCTCGGACGGCCTCGACGATCGTCGGATTGGCATTTCCCGAACCGAGTCCGTCGAGAACAAGTCCATTTGCCCCGGCGCTCACGCAAGCGTCGATCTGTACGCGGTCTGCCCCGGGATACACGGCGATGATGTCGACGCGGGTGTTCGAAATGGGATGCCACGGCAATGGTTCGGGAGTGTGCAGCAGTGCCGGATCGATGCGCAAGGAGCGGAAGGCATCAAGTGCCGTGGTGTCGGCCTTTCGCGTACCTGCGGCCGGGTGGACCGAACCGCCGAAGGCGATGAGGACACCACGTCCCTGCGACGAGATGTCGAGTCCGGCCGCGATCGCAGCGGCCAGATTCGAACGAGCGTCGGACTCTGGATGGTCGAAAGTGCGCTGCGCCCCGGTGAAGACCACCGGACGTCGGTCGTCGTGGTGCAGGTCCAACAAGAACGCAGTTTCCTCCATCGTGTCGGTGCCGTGAAGCACGACCACCGCGTCGAGTCCAGGATCCTTCAATTCGTCGGCTACGGCGTCGCGAACACGATCCATGTCCGCGAAGGTCATGCTCGAACTGTCCTTCGACATCACGTCCACGACTCGAAGATCGATGTCGGTCTGCTCATTGCCGAGCAGATCTGCACCGGTGATTGCGGGCCGACTGATTCCGTGCGCATCTCGGGTGCTGGCGATGGTGCCACCAGTGGTGACGACTGCGACTTTCGACACTGAGGTCCTTTCACGTCAAGCTGCGGGTCGATGGATGGCCAACTCGCGAATGCGATTCCTGGCGCCGTACCAACCAATCATCAACAGCGGTGCGATGATCGCGATGGAGCCGACGGTCCATGTTCCAACAGGGTTGTCGAATGCCATCAATACGATAACGACCGCAAGAAAAACCAGTGTCGCGATCCCGGTGTACGGTGCGCCGAATATGCGGAAGGGAGGGCGGGTGACTTTGCCTTGTTTCGCAAGTTGCCAGAGCTTCAACTGGCACAACACTATGACTGCCCACGCACTGATGATGCCGAGGGCTGCAAGATTGAGGACTATTTCGAAGGCTTGCGCTGGGACAACAGCATTGAGCCCGACGCCGAACAGGATGACCACGCCGGTGAGTGCGATTCCCCCGTACGGCACTCCGGCTTTGTTCATTTTGGCAGCGAAGGCAGGCGCCGAGCCTGCCATCGCCATCGAATGGAGTATTCGTCCGGTCGAATACAATCCGGCGTTGAGGGAAGACAAGGCTGCCGTGAGAACGACCAGATTCATGATCGCATCCGCGCCTTGGATGTTGATCGAACCGAAGAATGTGACGAATGGACTTTCACCGGCGTGGTACTCCGTGTACGGGAGCAACAGCGAGAGCAGTAGCACCGATCCCACGTAGAAGACGAGGATCCGAATGATCACTGTGTTGATTGCCTTGGGTATCACCTTCCGGGGATTTTCGGTCTCTCCGGCCGTGGTTCCCACGAGTTCAATTGAGGCGTAAGCGAACACGACGCCCTGAATCACCACGACTGCCGGAAGTATTCCGTTGGGGAACAGCCCACCGTTGTCGGTGATCAGGCTGAATCCGGAGGAATGTCCTTCGATGGGCGTGCCGAAGAGTACGAAATAGACACCGAACCCGAGGAACGCGGTCAACGCAACGACCTTGATCAACGCGAACCAGAACTCCAGCTCTCCGAAGACCTTCACGGACACCAGATTCAGTCCGAGAACCAACACCACCGCGATCAGAGCGAACATCCACTGATCGATGTGCCCCAGTGGCGCCCAGTACTTCTTGAAGAAGTTCATGTACAACGCCACAGCCGTGACATCGACCACGGCAGTCATTGCCCAGTTCATCCAGTACAGCCAACCCGCAGCGAAAGCCATCTTCTCGCCGAAGAATTCGCGTGCGTAGGAAACGAAGGATCCCGAAGTCGGTCGGTGCATCACCAGTTCGCCGAGTGCCCTCAGGATCAGGAACGCGAAGAACCCGCACAGCGCGTACACGAGAACCAAGGCCGGGCCCGCCTGTTGGAGCCGCCCTCCCGCACCCATGAAAAGGCCTGTTCCGATCGCACCACCGATCGCGATCATCTGAATCTGTCTGGGGCCGAGCGCCTTCTGATACCCGAGATCCTCTTCAGCGGCAACCTCGGCGTGGGGTGTCTCTTCCCGTTCGACGGTCATCAAACCTCCTCCGCAACGGCGGTAGCATGAGGCTTCTCGCCCGCAACGCGGAGATTGGCGAGATGTTCGGGGCTGAGCAACCGATCGAGTTCCTCGCGGTCGAGCAGGCCCGCTTCGATCACGAGATCGGCGACGCGACGCCCGGAAATCAACGCCTCCTGGGCAATCCGTGTGGACGCGGTATATCCGATGTAGGGATTGAGCGCAGTGACGAGGCCGATGGAATCTTCGACTCGCGCGCGCAACAGTTCGGTGTTGGCCGTGATACCGAGTACGCACCGGTCCGCCAGAATGCGGCAAGCCGCACCGAGGTGTCGCATTCCTTCGGACAGTGAGTGCACGATGATCGGCTCGAAAGCGTTGAGTTGGAGTTGCCCGGATTCCGCAGCCATCGTAATCGTCACGTCATTGCCGATGACTTCGTACGCGACCTGATTGAGGACCTCGGGAATTACCGGATTGACCTTGCCCGGCATGATCGACGAACCTGCCTGCACCGGAGGCAGATTGATCTCGTTCAATCCGGCTCGCGGACCAGAAGAGAGCAGCCGAAGATCGTTGCACACCTTGGACAACTTCACAGCGACCCGCTTGAGTACGCCGGAGAGGTGGACGAACTGGCCCACGTCTTGGGTCGCTTCGACCAGATCCGTTGCCAACACCAGCGGCAGCCCGGTTAGTGCGCCCAGGTCGGAACAGGCCACCTCGGCGTAGCCGGCAGGTGCGTTGAGACCGGTGCCGATAGCAGTGGCGCCGAGGTTGATCTCGTGAACGAGAAGAGCAGCCTCAGCCAGGCGCGCTCGATCCTCCTCGATCATGACCGCGTAGGTGCCGAACTCCTGACCCAGAGTCATCGGCACGGCGTCCTGCAGTTGGGTGCGTCCCATCTTCACTGTGTCGGCGAACTCGAGAGATTTGGTCGTGAACGCATTCTGGAGTACACGAAGTGCATCCAGCAGGTCCTCGATCGCGAAGATCGTCGAGATGTTGACGGCCGTGGGGTAGACGTCGTTGGTCGATTGGCTCAGGTTCACGTGCTCATTGGGGTGAAGTCGTTCGTAGTCGCCGCGCCGGTGGTCGAGGATTTCCAATGCGCGATTGGCGATTACCTCGTTGGCATTCATGTTCGTCGAAGTTCCGGCACCACCCTGGATGACGTCCACTACGAACTGTTCGTGCCACCGGCCGTCCACGATTTCCTTGCATGCCTGTGAGATGGCCTCGGCTCGCGGGCCATCGAGGATGCCCAGCTTCTCGTTTGCGCTGGCTGCGGCCCATTTGACGTAAGCGATGCCGCGGATCAGATGCGGGTTCGTGGCAATTGTTCGACCAGTGATCGGGAAGTTCTCCATCGCGCGCAAGGTGTGGATTCCCCAGTACGAATCGGCTGGAACTTCGCGATCGCCGAGCAGATCGTGTTCTGTTCGCGTTTCGAGCACTTGATCAATTCCTCGTGTCTCTTCGCGCAAGCATCACTCTGCGCGGTGGGTGTATTTCGGGATCGCAGCGCTGACGGACAAGTAGTAGACCAGCCCAGCTATCGGGCTATCAGGCTGTCTGACAGGTCTAATTGTTACCTCGCTCACTCCTGCACGTCAACCCGTCACCAGGTGCGATGTTTGACGCGGGACTTCGGCAGTCGCAACAATGACGGCATGAACCTGTCAGACAGCTGGGCCACCAGGCGACCAGTCGCCGCGCGGGTGAGTGCTGCCGAGGCAGTTCTCGCAGACCTTCGTGCCGCAATAGCCTCCGGCGATCTGGCAGTCGGAGAGCGTCTCCCGTCCGAAGCGTCCCTGGCCGAAAGGCACGGGGTCAGTCGATCGGTCATCCGTGAAGCCCTGCGCTCGTGCCACGCCCTCGGGCTCACCGAGACAAAATCCGGGCTCGGCACGTTCGTCGTCAGTGATTCGATAGCGCGAGACCTCGATTTCGGCAGCTATGCGGCCAACGAATTGGTCGAAGCACGGCCTCATGTCGAAATTCCGGCCGCGGGATGGGCTGCACAACGGCACACCGCGGAGGAACTGGCAGCCCTCCGCGGACTGGTTCAGCAGATGCGTGACGAGGACGATCCGCTCGTATGGGTTGCACTCGACGCCCAATTTCACGGACTGATTGCAAAAGCCAGTAGGAATCGTGTCTTCGAGTCGGTAATCGTCGACATCCGTGAAGCGCTGACAAGGCAATCCGAGACACTCAATCTTGTTGCAGGTCGCCAGGAAAAGTCGAACGAGGAACACGAACGAATAGTCGAAGGAATTGCATCCGGGAGTTACGACCACGCCTCCAGGGCGATGGCCGAACACCTGGACGCCGTCAGGGTGACGCTCGAAACACTTGTCCAAGAAAGTGATTCGCTGTGACGGCGCGGCCGCGCAGGTCTGTCCTCGCCTGCGCAATCTTCGCGGCATCGGTGACCGGAGCGTTGGCGGGTTGCAGTTCGTCCGACACCCCGCTGACGCCGACCACCGCGGCGTCAGCGACAACAACGGCAGCTGTACCGCCTACGGGTGTAAAGCCAGCATCGACGCCGGAATCCGAACGCACGCTCTTCGATGCTGTGGACCGCAATGATCCCGCAGCTGTTACCGCTGCCCTGACTGCCGGCGCGAACATCGAAGCGCGCGGCGAGGGCGAACGGACTCCACTCGTCGAGGCCACCAAGAACAACGCCGTCGCTGCGGCTTCTACGTTGATTCTTGCCGGAGCTGACGTGAACGCGAAGGACTCCATGCAGGATTCGGCCTTCCTGTATTCCGGAGCCGAGGGATTGAACGAGATTCTGGCATTGACGCTCAGCCATGGCGCGGATGTCGACAGCGTGAACCGTTACGGCGGTACGGCTCTGATTCCCGCGAGTGAACACGCGCATGTCGAGACCGTCCGGATGCTGATTGCTGCCGGGGTACCGGTCAATCACGTCAATGATCCGGGGTGGACGGCGCTTCTCGAGGCCGTTGTGTACGGCGACGGCTCGGCGCGCTACGTCGACGTGATCACTCAGCTTCTCGACGCCGGGGCAGATCCCTCGATCCGGGATGCGTCGGGAAAGACCGCATTGGACAATGCCGAAAGCCGTGGTCAGTCAGACGTTGTGGCGCTGCTGCAATCGCGGAGCTGACGCCAACGAGTCGGGCTGACTCCGTAGGCCTGCCGAAACCGTCGGCTGAAGTGTCCGGCGTCGACAAATCCCGCACGGCGCGCAATGGTCGCGATGGGCAGGTCGACGGTAGCGGGTCGAGCGAGTTCGGCCCGAGCTTTCTGCAAGCGCTGGGTGATGATCCACTGCTCGAGCCGGAATTCGTTGTCCGAACAGATCTTGTACAGCTGACGCAGTGAGATGCTGTGGGCGTGGGCAATTCGTGCAGGATGCAGCGCCGGATCGTGAAGGTTTTCGCGGATGTATCGGCGGACCGATGTCAACGTGAGTGCCGATCTCGGAGCGGAGGCGTCGGGATTTGCATGCGCGATCGATACGACCAAAGCGCGCGCCAGTTCGATCGAGGCCTCGCCCAACTGTTCGGCGGCAGGATCGGTCTCCAACTGATCGGCGCTGCGGAACAATTCACGAACGTGCGCGATCATCAAGGGGTACAGGTTGCTGTGGTGAGGTCGCGTGGCAGCGTCTCGCACGGTGTCGATCGGTAGTCCCAGCCGATCCATCGGAACGTAGAGGCACTGGGAAGCGCCCGTTCCCGTCCAGGAGAAATCGTAGGTCGACGTCAGGTCCGTCATGAGTAGTTCACCGGCCGGGACTCTGCGTTGCTCATCGTGCTGATCTAGATGGCCGATTCCGCTCTCCTGCAGGGCAATCGCGAGAACCGGCATCGACGCTGATCGCACGTGCCGCGGTGTTCTGGTCAATCGCATCCCGGTCGACTCGGAGCGGAACAGTGATGCTGCGCCCAGATTCCACACGTTCATCCGGGCGCTCACGCCCGCCGGATCCTCCAAGTGGATCGCACAGGGAACCGATGCGCGTCCCATCGCGTCGACGAAGGCGTCCGTGCGTTGGTCAGGCTCCAGCACGGAAGTATCCAGGAGCAAAGCCATGCAGCCTTGATACCCCGGGATGTGGACGCTCAACCAGAATTTGTGCACCGTGAGCCCAGAAGTCTGCACGGACAGTCACGTCCGTCGCAGCAGGTATTTCTAGGATCGAAACGGGCGTGTCCCGGCCTACCGCAGTTTCTCGCTTGCCTAAGAGAGTGAAGGAAACGCATGAAGATCTCACGTGTATTCACAGCAGTTCTGGCAATGCTCATGACAGTCGCGGCCGGACTGATCTTCGGTTCCGGTGCTGCGGTGGCAGGCCCCAAGCCAACTGTCGTTCTGGTTCACGGCGCCTTTGCCGACGCCACCAGTTGGGACGGAGTTGCCGCCGACCTACGCTCGCGTGGCTATCGCGTCGTGGTGCCGGACAATCCTCTGCGCGGGCCGGCTTACGACGCGTCCGTGATCGAGAAGACGGTTGCGGACATCGACGGCCCCGTCGTTCTCGTCGGGCACTCGTACGGCGGCGCGGTGATCACCAATGTCCACGATCCGAAAGTCCAGTCGCTGGTCTACATCGCGGCGTTCGGTCCGGTGGAGGGTGAGCCGGTACAGATCACGATCGACCCGATTCGATTCCCTGGCAGCCAATTGCTTCCTCCCGCTCTGGGATTGAAGATCGTCGACGATCCTCACGCGATCGGCGGGAAGAACGTCGACGGCTACGTCACGGACGAGTATTTCCATTCCGTCTTCGCTCAGGACGTTTCCGACGAGACGGCGGCAACGATGTTGGCTCATCAGAAGTCGGCCGCTTTGTGGGCGAACCTCGAACTCGGCGGGCCACCGTCGTGGGCGAACACACCGAGCTGGTATCTGGTCGCCGGTGAGGATCGCGTGATCCCAGCTTCGGCGCAGCGGTTCATGGCAAACCGGATGGGCGCGAACATCAGCGAACTCCCGACCTCCCATGCCTCGCTGGTTTCACAGCCAGGGGCAGTGGCAGACGTGATCGTGGCGGCCGCTCACGGGTGAGTGTGCGACCGCCACGAAAGTAGAACGGGGTCAGGCGGAAACGATTACCGAGGAGCCGTGTCCGAACAGACCTTGGTTGGCGGTGATACCGATGCGGGCGCCTTCGACCTGACGGCCTTCGGCTTGTCCGCGCAGCTGCCAGGTGAGCTCGCACACCTGCGCAAGTGCCTGTGCGGGAACGGCTTCGCCGAAGCATGCGAGACCGCCGGACGGATTGACCGGGATGCGCCCCCCGATACTGGTGTCACCCGCACGTAGAAGGTGCTCGGCCTCGCCCCGCTTGCACAGCGCGAGGTCTTCGATCCAGTCCAGTTCCACCGAGGTAGCGAGGTCGTAGACCTCGGCGACGTCGACGTCTTCGGGAGAGATTCCGGCTTCCTCGTACGCGGCGTAGCCGATGGATTCCTTGAACGTGCGCTCCGGAGCCGGGACGGCGGAGCTGGAATCGGTGGAGAAGTTCGGCATATCCATGATCGTCTGCGGGAACGTCGGCGTGACCGTCGAAATAGCCTTGATGCGAACAGGTTCCGCGATGCCCATCTTGCGGGCGTATTCCATCGACGTCAGCAAGATTGCGGCGCCGCCGTCGGACGTCGCGCAGATGTCGAGCAAATGCAGGGGATTGGACACCACGGGGGATGCCAACACGTTCTCGACGGTGACTTCCTTGCGGTAGCGCGCATTCGGATTATTGAGCCCGTGCTTGGCGTTCTTGACCTTCACGTTGGCGAAGTCCTCCGCGGTGGCGCCGTAGAGGTCGATGCGACGACGCGCGTTGAGCGCGAAGTACGCCGGGTTGGTCATACCCATGAGGCGGAAGCGCAACCAGTCCGGGTCGTCCCAACGCTCACCGGCGACGGGAGCGAGGAAACCCTTGGGGGTGGTGTCGGCTCCGACGACCAGGGCAACTTCGCTGAGGCCGGCCAGAATTCGTGCGCGAGCGGTGTCGAGTGCCTGGGCTCCCGTCGCGCACGCTGCATACGACGTGGCGACGCGAGCGCCGTTCCAGCCGAGGGCCTGAGCGAACGTGGCTCCGGCGACGTATCCGCCGTAACCGTTGCGGACGGTCTCGCCGCCGACGATGAAGTCGACGTCCTGCCAATTCACACCCGAATCGGCGAGCGCGGCGCGAGCGGCGGCTACGCCGTATTTCACGAACGACTGCCCCCACTTGCCCCAGGGGTGCATTCCGACACCGAGTACTGCGACGTCCTTGCTCATGACTGCGACTCCTGATCAGCTGCGGCGACAGGCTTCCAGCGCCACGTCGTACGTACTCCGGTTTCGTCGGTGTACAGCGGCTCGACAACCAATTCGACGGTATTGCCGACCTTGAGATCGTCGACGCCGAATCCGTCGGCCACCTGGCCGAGGATGACGATCCCCTCGGGCAGCTCGACTGCTGCGAGAGCAAAAGGCTCGTACGGATCCGAGCGCGGGATGTACGGCGGCGGGGGCTGGTACTGCGCGTCGGTGTACGACCAGACAGTGCCGCGGCGGGAGAGTTCCACGTCGTCGAACTCCTCGCTGAAGCAGCTCGGGTTCTTGCAGAACGTCGCCTCACGAGGGAAGGAAATGGTGCCGCAGGATTGGCACTTCGTGCCGATCAGAGCAGGTTCGTCGCCGGTGGTGAACCAACCCTCTACTGCAGGTGTCACACTCCCGTTCGGCGCCGGCGTTGCAGTCTCGCTCATGCAATCCTCATCTGGTTGGCGAGCCTGATCCGGGGGATCGTGGGCCCGCTGTGCCGCTTACTGGAACAGGTTGCAGTATTACACGATTTTGGCCGCTGACGGGCAAAAATTTTCGCTGAGTGGGACGCTGCCGGAACGCAGACGGCCCCGCCGGGCAGACGAGTCTGCAGGCGGGGCCGTGTGCGTGAAAGTAGCTGTTTACCTGTAGCGGATCACCGGGCGCGAACGGGTCGACCGAATCGACGCGTCGGTTTCACCCGGGCCGCAGCGTCGAGGATGGAGGTGATCTCGACCTGATCCAGAACCTTTTCGCGGACACGGTCGTGCGCAGCGCCGCGTTCCAGTTCCGCCTTGTCGATGGCGTGCCAGCCCTCGCGGTCGACTACGTCGGACTGTCGCGCCCGAACCAGACGATCGACTGCGGAGTCGTCGGCGACCGGGTTGGTCAGGCGTCCGTCGTTGAAGTCGTCGACGAGCATCCTGATCGTTTCCTGCGCGCAGGACTTGTTGGTGCCGATGAACCCACTCGGTCCGCGCTTGATCCAACCGGTCGCGTAGACGCCGGTTGCGGGATCGCCGTTCGGAGCTTCGAGGACGCGGCCGTTCTCATTCGGAATGACCGAAGCACGCTCGTCGAACGGGACGCCGGTGATGGGCACTCCGCGGTAGCCGATCGAGGTGAGGACCAAGCCGGTATCGATGGTCTCGGTATCGCCCGTCGCCTCGATCTGCACGGTTCCGTTGGCGTCGACCAGGGCGTTGCGAGCGAACTCGATTCCACTGACCTGATCGTCGCCGGTGATCGACGTCGGCGTGAGCAGGTAGCGCAACGTGATGCGCTTGTTGCCGACGTCGACGTGATCGCGGTTCTTCAGTGCTTCGAGTAGACGCAACTTCTGCTCGACGGCATGCGGAAGCTCGCCGCGTTTTGCCAGTTCTTCGGTGGCCGAGTCGAGAACCATGTCGTCGGATCCGACAGAGAGTTCGATGTCCGGCAGTGCCATCAGGCCGGTGAACTCGGGGACTGTGAACGCGGACTGCGCGATTCCGCGTCGACCCACGATGACAACTTCTTCGACGCGACTCTTCCGCAGAGCGGCGAGTGCGTGAGCGGAGATGTCAGTGCCCGCCAACTTCTCGGGATCGGCCGTCAGAATGCGAGCGACGTCGAGCGCGACGTTTCCGTTTCCGATGATGACCGCGCGGCGATGCGAGAGATCGAAGACGTCGTCGGCGTGATCGGGGTGGCCGTTGTACCAGGCCACGAAGTCGGTGGCCGATGCCGTGCCAGGCAGATCAGCACCCGGAATGCCGAGACCACGGTCGGACGAAGCGCCGACTGCGTAGAGCACCGCATGGTGATTTTCGAGCAGTTCGCTGTGCGAGATGTGCTTGCCGATCTCGACGTTGAGGTAGAACTCGAAACCCTTTTGTGCGGCGATCTTGTCGAACAAGCGAGTGACCTGCTTGGTCTTCTGATGGTCCGGAGCAACGCCGGCGCGAACCAGGCCGTAAGGCACAGGAAGGCGATCGAAGACGTTGACCTGCACGTCAGGCTGAGTCAGCAACTCGTCCGCGGCATACATCGCCGACGGTCCGGAACCGACGATCGCAACGCGCAACGGCGGTCGGCCCTTGTCGACGTGGGCTGCCGGAATGACCTTGGCGAGAAGCGGCCTGGGCCGCTCTTCCTTGTAGAAGTCCGCATTGATGGACAGGAAGACTCGCTGCGGGTCGGTCAGCTTCGACTCGGGGACGATGGCGTCGACCGGGCAGGCCGAGACGCATGCGCCGCAGTCGACGCAGGCCTGCGGATCGATGTGCAGCATCTCGGCGGTGAGGAAGTCCGGCTCGTCCGGCGTCGGATGGATGCAGTTGACCGGGCAGGCGTAGACGCACGAGGCGTCGCTGCAACAGGACTGCGTGACTACGTGTGGCATGGCGCTATGAGTCCGATCTCGACTGTCCGGGAGCTACGCGGCGGCGTTGTGCGAGCTGCGGTGAGGTTCGCTACGGAAACGTGATGCGCGGCCGTCCATCTTGCAGGCCTTCCACACCAGGCGCGAGGCACGGTTCATCAGGCCGGTGTCGGTGGCCAGCATGCGGACGTCACCGAAGTAGTTGCGCAGGGTCTGGCGTGACTCGGGCAGATCCCAGAACAGGTCCTTCTTCACGGACTTCGGGATGTCGAACTGCTTCCAGAAGGACTTCGGCGGGATGACGATGGCGTCACAGAGAATGCGCATGACGATCGGGAACAGCAGCGAGAGGAC
>NZ_JBFUJB010000014.1:0-95878 GCF_056401575.1 Rhodococcus sp. P4_E4
GCGCAGCGCAGCGGTGGGACGACGAAGCTCATGATCTCGTCGGTGTAGGGCTGATCGAAAGCGACACCGGGGTCCAGATGCTGCGCGTCGCCTATCCGAACTGGTTCGCCGGTGCTCCAATCGTACAAGGACAGTTCCGAGTTGGAATGGTCGAAAACCTGGTAGGGGCGTCCCTGCTCGTCGTAGGTGACCTGCAGGTCGTGCTCTTCTCCCTGCGCGTCGGTGTACGTCCAGCTCCACACGTTCGGCACCTTCGAAGGTGTGCCGGACCAGTTGGTTCCGTTTTCGTCCGTGAACGAGACGTCGCTGACAGCGGGTTCGGTGGTGTAGTCCTGCCCGCCGATGTTCGAAGTGATCGGCTCCTGGGTTTGATCGGCGAGTATCGCGTCGCCGACAGGGTTTCCGGTTCCTGTTTCGGTGATCGGCGGTTCGGAGACCTCGGAGTTAGGGTCACCGGACATGAGCTGGCCGAGGTCTGAATCTGCCGGGTCCGCAGGTTCGGTGGTGTAGTCCCGCCCGCCGATGTTCGAAGTGATCGGCTCCTGGGTTTGATCGGCGAGTATCGCGTCGCCGACAGGGTTTCCGGTTCCTGTTTCGGTGATCGGCGGTTCGGAGGCCTCGGAGTTAGGGTCACCGAGCATGAGCTGCTCGAGGCCTGAATCTGCCGGCTCCGGGGGGTTGGCGGCGAGGACGTTTTGTGCGTCCCTGCGTGCTTGTTCGCCCTCCGGGGTCATCGGGCCGATGAAGTTCGCCTGCGCTTCGAGCGCAGCACGTTCTTCCGGTGTCAGCTCCGGGTCGGCGAGGGATCTCGTAATGCGTCGGAACAGGAGTGCCGTTGGCGTCGTACGCCCACGGGGCATCGATTGTCGAGACCGGATTCCCGTCGGCGTCGAAGACGGTGACCGTGCCATCGGGGTTGACACTCATGTGACCGCCGGGCGGCACCGTCACCGGAATCACGGATTCGTGCGACGACGTTTCGTCGTGGATCAGGAAGAAGAACCGGCTTCCGCCGGTGATCGGATCGAACACCCGCAACGAGGACTGCCCGCCAGGTGCGTACGCAGTCAACGGCGACGCGACAGTCCCGACCGCCTGGGAGAGTACTGATTCGGGCGTGCGGGGGCTGAAAGGTCCCGGCCGCCCGCGCACTCCGATACCCGCAGCGGTGAACGCCGCGGCCCCGACGAGGACCAGTTCGAGATACCTGTCACGGCCCGAGTCCTCCCCGGTTGTGGAAACATCTGCTGCCGGATCCGGAACCGTTTGGGCCGGTGCGATATTCGAATCCGAATCCGAATCCGCGGGGATCGGTCCTGGACCGCGATCGGTGGTGGTTCCCTCACCCGGGGTGGGTGTGGGTGAGGGAACCGCTGATGCCGATGCATTGGGGAATGCACCGACACCAGTTTCCGAGGCCGGGGACTCGGAAGTAATGGGCGGAACCTCGATCGTCGGCACAGGGACGATGGGGGTGCCGTTGTAGGTGGGAAAGTTCGTCGGAGCATTGGCCCCGACATTTGGGCCACCGCCTGGAGCCTGCGCACCGGGGAGCCCGACAGTGGTCGTCGGCGCAGCTGTCGACGTCGTGGACGGCACACTCAGGCACGGGTTGATGATCTCTGGCGGGATGGGCGCACCAGGTGGCAGCGACGCAATGAGATTCAGGTAGATCTGATGATCACGTGCCCGCACCGCCGCGCAGTCTTCTTCCGGCGTCGCGTTCGCCGGAGCGGCGGAGAGTGCGATTCCCGCACCGATCACTCCGGCCGCTCCGGTCAACAGCGCCCCGGCGGCAAGCACTCCCGCGAGAGTCCGGCGAAGTCGTCTACCGGACTTCACCGGTGCGCACCACGATTGTCACTCTTCTTCGTTCGGAGTAGCGCGATGAGTTTGTCTGCGCCCCACCAGAACAACCGTCCGGAGATCGACATCCACAAGAAGAATGCCAGGTAAACCAGGATCGTCCCGTAGTCGTTCGCCCAGCCGGCGAGCTTCCCGATCACCGCGAATGCCGCGATCAGCAACCCCAGTCCGACTGCGGTGGCGATCACAGCCTTGGAAAGTGGACTGAGTTCGCTGTCCGGATCCCAGTCATCAACGTCTGCAACGTCTTTGCTGTCGACGGCAGCGGGTTCCGTTTGCACACTGCGACGTTCGGCGTTGTTGACGGTCATGGCTGGAACTCCAAACAGGAAGGGAGAGCGGGGACAACGAGTCGCCGGTACTGGGCGCGGTATCAGTTCCAGTACTGGTAGGCCAGGGTGACGTACCCGGCGTTGGCCGGGTTGTTCGGATCAGCCAGGTAGACATCGACGTAGCCACCAGCATGTGCAGCGGCTTCGCCGATCACTACGCGGTCGGGGGCGCTGAGCTTGCCATCGGGGCCGACGGTGAGCGCCGAGCCCGGTGCGAGCTCAATCCACCGCTGCGAGCCTGGAACGATGTCGGAGATGGCGTCCGGGATCGGGCTCGCCGCCAACGCCGCGGTTTCCGCATTCGAGAGCGACAGACCGATCCGACCCTGCTCAGGTTCGACGATCGGAGTTGCAGCAGATGCCACGCCGGCGCCGAGAACACCGATCAGGGCGATACCTGCGCTGAGGGTTCCGGCAGTGGCCAAGGTACGAATCTTCATGATTTCTCCTTTGTGAGCGTGATGAGTAACCACCCCGGGACGGGACGGATCAGGAATTACTCGCCAGCAGCGCCGGCGAAGTCTGCGAGGGTCAGAGCCAGGCGGGATCGGAGTACACGAACAACGTGTTGTCGGACGTCGCCGTCGACACCGACAGTTGTGCGTACGAGCGGATCGTCACCGGCCCCATGCACGCATCAACCTTCACGTGCACGTTCTCTGCCGTGATCGACGCCTTCGACGACTCGAGATCCTTCTTCCCCAACGGAATCGTCGTGATCGTGCCCGGCGCAATCGTCGACTGAATACTCGGATTCACCGACGCATTCACACCCACGTTCGCCGACGGGACACCCGAAATACTCACACCGACAGACGGGCCGAGCGAAAAACCAAGCCCCAAGCCAAGTCCGGAGGAAACATCGATCTGGCAGCCGATCTGCAATCCCTGCTCGACATAACCGGTCTTCACTGCCGAATCGCCCTGACCACCGATCGTGCCGGTCACCTTCGCCGACACGAACCCCTCACGGGTGAACGCCGTCGTCGCCAGATTCGGCACCGGGTTCGCCGACAGTTTCGTGGCGGCAAGATCCAACGACCAACCGTCATCGGTGACAGTGCTCGCGAATTTGTCCGCCAACGCCGTCGGCGTTGCCGATGCACTCCCTGTGAAGACCACACCAGACGACAGCGCGGCAACCGCACACGTCGCGAGCCCCACTGCGACCCTCGATCGACGATGGGATAGGCCGTTTTGCGATTCGAGCGACATGAACTGCTCCTCCACGTGACACAGCAACCAGAGCGGTAGCCGACAACTAACTGAATTGGTTACCGGACGGTACCAATCGTCCTGTTTGCCCGCCAGCGCGCCGACTCCGCCATCTTGGATTTAGGGTGAACTTTCGGTAACAGATATATATCGACAGGCTTATCATCAGCAAAAAGGACCTAGGTCCCACTATGAGCAAGGTCACGGTTTGAAGGTAAGAAGAACCCTCAGAAACGGTGTGGCAAACCGAACTGAACCCACGTTTCGTGGGCCTCAGGGCATTTGAAGGCCGAAAGTGCGGACATCCAGCCAGTGCACGTACTTGAATGTGCAACCAACAGGCACTACTTGGCAATCGATCGCAATCAAGACACCTGAGCGGGGCCTAGGAGCGCAACTCTGCATGGTTCACGCGGAGATGTTCACTTCGTGGTCGGCGCGAACTCGCAAGACCCACTTGCGTCGCACCGTTAGCTTGTCAATCACTGATACGTGCAGACGACGCGCAGAAGTAGTACGCATGTACGAGAAAGGGCTCTGACCAAGACCGCAGTCCTTGATCAGAGCCCTACCAACTCGGAGTCGAAAGTTATGCCGGTTCTCTCATGATGCCGAGATGCCGTGCAGTCCCGGACACCCCAGGAACCTCTTGCACAGGCGACCAGGTATTCAGCCCGTCCGTGCTGTCGGAGTAGAGATACTTACCTTCGGTATAGGCGTCGAGATAGATCCGCCAGTCGCCGCTCGGCAACTGAACTACGGCCGGACCTTCGACAAGCGAACCCCAATTCCCTGGCGGGACAAACGAATAAGGTCCCGTCACCGAAGGAGCGACCGCATGCTCGACGACCTTCTTCGTCTCGTTCTTGGTGAACGCATGATAGGTCGATCCGACTTTGACCACGGTGGTGTCGATGTGGTCCGCACCGATCCCGGCGAGCGGAACAGGCGGGCTCCACAACCGGAGCGACGGTTCCAACGCCGTCATCAGATACGGCACAAATCCTCCACCGGTCGACATCGACAGGATGACGTTGACACGATCGCCGTCCACAAACCATTCAGGCGCCCAGGCCTTGGTAACGAATGGTGACAGCGACGGTCCGTCGCTGAAACCGGCCGAACCCGAGAAGCCCGGCGGGCTCGCAGAACCGGTGCCATCTCCCGTTCCAGGCATCAACGCGCAGCAAAACGGAACCGGATAGTTCCCCAGCGGTGTCCAATTGATGCGGTCGCTGCTGCGTGCGAAACCGATGTTCGCCCCACCACCCGTCGTGTAGGTGAGGTAGTACAGCCCGTCCGTGTTCCGGAAGATGCTCGGATCACGCACGAGCCCAGACGGCGGCCTGTACGCCGACTGCTGGACGAGCTGAAAGCCGGTGCCGTCGGCCGACTCGTAGACATCCATGTCACGGTCGCTGGCGTTGCTGAACGCCACCATTGTGTATTTCCAGTCAGGCGGCGGCGCGGCGCTGCTGGCAGGGGCTGCGACCAGCAACCCCGCGACGACGAGGATCACCAGCGATACAGCAGAAAGGCCGGTCCGTTTTGTCGGAATCACCGATGCAGTATGTATGACAGCTAGCGCACGATGGGTAGCTTCGGCGGTAGGTAGAGCAGGATCGTTACCTAAGTCGATTCGCCTTGTAGTGAGGACGGGGACGCCGGCAAGGTCAGCCGTTAGCATCACGCCATGGAACTTGGGGTGCATTTCGCGCTGTCAGACAGCGTGGCAGCGGAACTTCTGGACGCACGCGGCGACGACGACAAACTCGGCGCAGTGGTCGAGGACATCGAGGAGACGGGCCGATCCGAGTTCTCGTGCGACACGGACAAGGCGTGGGATCCGATCCTGTGCGCCCTCTCCAGCACGGGGTACGAGCGCGTGTCCGAGAACTGGCCGGCCTACGGCGTGATCTTGGGGGACGACGACCTCAACACCGACACCGACGACCAACTCGTCACCTACCTGGCACCCGATCGGGTCGCCGAAGTCTCCTCGTACCTGGCGGAAATCACCGAATCCGAGTTCGGCGTGCGCTACGACGCGATGCCGCTCGACGACCGCAACCCCGAGTACGGTCCCGACGAGCGCCGGTACGCCTGGGGTTGGTTGCAGGAAGTGGCGGACTTTTTCCAGCGCGCGGCCCGAGAGAATCACCACGTGGTGTTCACCGTGCGGTTCTGACGCCCACTACCCAAGCAGTGTGACTCCGAAAACAGTAAAGGCTCTGACCTGGACCGAAGTCCGAGGTCAGAGCCTTTGCTTTGGCGGAAGCGGAGGGATTTGAACCCCCGGTGGGTTTAACGCCACGCTCGCTTTCAAGGCGAGTGCATTCGGCCGCTCTGCCACGCTTCCGTGGGCGATCCTATCGGGTGTTCCCGCGGACCGCGAAAACGGCTCCGACGTCAGCGCTCGCCGATGGCTTTGTCGACCTTCTCGAAGACGTCTGCCAGCACGTCCAGTTCCTGGGGAGTCAGCAGATCGACCAGATTGTTCCGAACCCCGGCCACGTGAGTAGGTGCCGCCTCGGCGAGGCGACGCCTACCCTCTTCCGTGATCCGCGCGAGCACGCCGCGACCATCTTCGACGCAAGTGTCGCGCACGACGATGCCCTGAGATTCCATCCGCCTGATCTGGTGCGTCAGGCGGCTACGCGAAGACAACACGCCGTCTGCCAGGTCACTCATCCGCAACGACCCGTCAGCTGACTCCGAGAGCATGACCAGAATGCGGTAATCAGCCAACGACAGGTCGTGTGAATCCTGCAGTTCGCGGTTGAGAACCTCCATGAGGCGCTGATTGCCGTCCATGTAGCCGCGCCATGCACGCATCTCGCACGGCGTCAGCCACGGTGTCTCACCGTGCGCCGCCTGCGATGTCTCCTCGGTTGTCGCTTCAGCTGTCACAGGTTCCAAGTTTAGACCTGTGTCCGCCCGTCACAGTAAGACTCACCCTAAAGTCACGAATTGGACATCAGGATCGAACGGTCGATTTCGGCGACCGATGCCAGGCCCGCCAGCCCCATCGTCAGATCCAGGTCGGCCAGGAGACTTCGGAGCGCATGACGCACTCCGTCAGCTCCGGCCAATCCCAATCCGTACGCCCACGGTCGCCCATACAGCACTGCATCGGCACCCAAGGCCAGAGCCTTGATTACGTCTGCGCCACAACGAATTCCGGAGTCCATCAGGATGTCCACCTCATGCCCCACCGCATCAGCGACGGGACCGAGAGCGTCGAGCGCCGAAATCGACCCGTCGACCTGACGCCCACCATGGTTGCTCACGACAATGCCGGTGGCGCCGGCCGCGACGGCCTCACGTGCGTCGTCGGGATGGACAATTCCCTTCACCGCGATCGGAAGTGTCGTCCACTGGCGAAGTTTCGCGATATCCGCGATCCGCACCGCGTGATTGCCGAACAACGACACCCACGTCAGAACCGCGATCTGCAGGGCTTCTGCACTCTCCTCGGGAGGTGTGGCCAGTTTTGCGCGGAACACCGGATCCGACAGATAGTTGGCAATACCCTTCGCCTGCAGGAAGGGGAGGTGACCGAGTTCGAGATCCCTTGGACGCCAACCCATACCGGGAGTGTCGGCAGTCAGGACGATAGCCTTCGCGCCCGCCGTCTCCGCCCGACGGACAAACGACTCGGCAAGCTCGTCGTCGGCCGGCCAGTACAGCTGGTACCACCAGTTATCGCCGGAGGCCGCCGCTACATCTTCGATGGTCGAGGACGCCGCCGTCGAGAGAATCGATCCGATCCCCAACTCGGCAGTGACCGAACCGACCGCAACCTCGGCGTCGTCGTGGACCAAGCCGAGCACGCCCACCGGAGCCGTCAGGATCGGTGCAGCCAACCGCGTCCCCAACACCTCGACGCTCAGATCGCGCGCGTCGGGCGCCGCAGTCCCCCGCAACATCCGCGGCACGATCGCGTGCTTGTCGAACGCCCGCAGATTCGACACCGCGGTCCGTTCGGTCGACGCGCTACCGGCGATGTACCCGAAAGCCTCTGGTGAGAGTTGCTCGCGCGCGGCATCTTCCAAGCCCGCCGCAGTCATCGGCAAAGCCGGCTTCGCGCCGCTCAGTCCCGTCAGATAGATCTCGTTCTGCATGTTCCCGAAGTAAGTCACGTCCGCGACGGTAGCGGCAAAACACCCGTCAGCGGGGAGATTCGCTAGCGTCGTATCCATGTACGCCATAACGATCGATCAGCCCGGCGGTCCCGAGGTCATGAAATGGGCGCAGCAGCCCGATCCTGAACTACCTCGCGGGCACGTACTCGTCGAGGTCGCCGCGACCGCAGTCAACCGCGCCGACCTGCTCCAACGTCAAGGCTTCTACCCGCCGCCGCCCGGCGCGAGTGACATTCTCGGCCTCGAATGCTCGGGTGTGATCACCGAACTCGGCGAAGACGTCACCGGTTGGTCCGTCGGCGACGAAGTCTGCGCATTGCTGGCCGGCGGTGGCTATGCCGAGAAGGTTGCGGTCCCGGCAACACAACTTCTCCCCGTTCCCGCGGGCGTCGATCTCCGTGTCGCAGCGTCTCTGCCGGAAGTTGCGTGCACGGTGTGGTCGAACGTCGTGATGCGCGGCGGCCTACGACGCGGACAGGTACTACTCGTCCATGGCGGTGGCGGCGGAATCGGCACCCACGCCATCCAGGTCGGCAAAGCCCTCGGCGCCCGCGTCGCAGTTACCGCGGGTTCGGAGGACAAATTGAACCGCTGCCGCGAATTGGGCGCGGATATTCTCATCAACTATCGCGACAGCGACTTCGTAGCATCACTCGCCGAAGCCACCGACAACCACGGCGCCGATGTGGTTCTGGACAACATGGGAGCGTCGTACCTCGGGCGCAACGTCGACGCACTCGCCATGGACGGCCACGTCGTGATCATCGGAATGCAGGGTGGTCGCAAGGGCGAGGTCGACATCGCCAAGCTGATGGGAAAGCGCGGAAACATCACGTCGACGGGCCTGCGCGGGCGTCCGCTCACCGGCCCAGGCGGTAAAGCGGACATCGTCGCCGACGTCCGTGCGAAGTTGTGGCCGTTGATCGCCGATGGATCGGTTCAACCGATCGTGTCGACCGAACTTCCGATCACCGAGGCGCCATTAGCCCATCAGTTGCTGGATTCGCCGGAAACCGTAGGCAAGGTCATCCTCACCGTGAAGTGAGCCGAGCGGGATCGATCAGCCCAGGGCGCCGAGTTCGGCGACCAGCTGATTGATCTCGTACCGCGTCGTGTACGGCGCAAGGCCGACGGTGACCGCGCCGCCTTCGTCGTTGACGCCGAGTGCGTCGAGCAGCCTGGAACCACCATGCGTACCGCTGACCGTTGCGATGCGCTTGTCGGCCAGGTGCGCGGCGACCTTGTCTGCCGCCATCCCCTCGAGCGTGAAGCTGAGCGTAGGCACCCGCGTGGGTGCGCCGCCGATCACCATCACGTTGGGCAGGGCTGCGAGAGAACGCATGAGGTGATCGAACAGACCGTCCTGATAGTCCTGCAGCGAGCTGATCGAGGTTTCGAGGCGCTCACGCCTGGTTCCCGTTGCCGATTCGTCCAAGCCCGCCAGGAAATCGATCGACGACGTGAGACCGGACAGCAGCGCGAACTGATGACCGCCCACCTCGAGTCGCTCGGCACCACGCGCGTACGGGTTGAGCGACACGGCCGGAATTCGGTCGAGCAGTCCGGGATCGCGGAAGACGAGTGCGCCCACCTGTGGACCGCCCCACGACGGCGCGCTGACGGCAACGATGTCCGCCCCGAGATCAGCCATGTCCACATGCGCATATGGCGCTGCACCGACGGCGTCGACCACCATCAGTCCGCCGAATTCGTGCAGACGATCAGCTGCGGCACGGACGTTCGGAGCCGAACCGACGACCGGCGATGCGGCCGTCAAGGCCACCAAGCGAGTGGTCGAGGTGATGAGATCGTTGAACTGCCAACTCGGGAGCTCACACGTTTCAATTTCGACCTCTGCCCATCGAACCTGGGCGCCGTAGCGACTGGCCACACGAAGCCAGGGCGCGACGTTGGCCTCTTCGTCGAGGCGCGAGAGCACGAGACCGGTTCCGAGGCCCAACCGCGAACTCAGCGACTCGGCGAGCCAAGCCAACAACACCGCTCGGTCTGATCCGAGAACGACTCCCGCAGGATCTCCGCCGACCAGATCGGCGACCGCGGTGCGCGCACTCTCGAGAATGGCAGCACTACGACGGTTCGAGACGTGGCGACCGGAGGAAGAAGACGCAGAGGCACGGAACGCGGTGGAGACCGTCCGCGAGACGGCGTCCGGGATCTGCATTCCGGCCTGCGGATCGAGGTGGATCCAGCCGTCACCGAGTGAGGGAATCAACCCCCGTACGCGGGCAACGTCGTAAGCCATGCTCGACACTCTAGGTGCAGACGCCCGCTTAGTCGAAGGCAGTCACCCAATTACCCGTCAGTACAGTTATTCGATAGCTAACTTTTTGGGGGTTACGCGGCGTTTGTCGCCCACACACGACAAGATGGAAGCATGACGAACCCCGACAAAGAGCAGGTACTCGTTATCGGACCCGACGGTCGACCCGTCGCGATGCCGGCGGCCGAGGCAGAGGCCTCCACCTCCGGCACCACCGAAGGCGCGGAATCCGAAGCCGAGTCCGTCGCCGAGATGGTCGAGCAGCCGGCCAAGGTCATGCGAATCGGCACGATGATCAAACAACTCTTGGAAGAAGTGCGCGCCGCACCGCTCGACGACGCCAGCCGCAAGCGCCTCAAGGACATCCACACCTCGTCCATCCGAGAACTGGAACAGGGCCTGGCACCCGAACTCCGTGAAGAACTCGAGCGACTCAGCCTCCCGTTCACCGACGACTCCATTCCCTCCGACGCCGAACTGCGAATCGCGCAGGCCCAACTCGTCGGCTGGCTCGAAGGACTGTTCCACGGAATTCAAACCGCACTGTTCGCCCAGCAGATGGCAGCGCGCGCTCAGCTCGAACAAATGCGTCAGGGCGCACTGCCTCCCGGCATGAGCATCGGGGCTCCGCATTCGCCTGCGCATCCGGACCAACAGAGCCCAGGAACCGGCCAGTATCTGTAACCCGGACCACCGCTAGGTCCGAGGGAAATCCGGCGCCGACGCCAGGCCGGTAGGCTCGACCTCCGTGTCAGCATCCGCAATCGAATCCGAGACGCCGGGCGCACCTGCGCCCGTGTCCGACTCCCAGACGTTCCGTCGTGCGTTCAAAGACCTTCGCGACGGTCTGAATCAGCGTGAGTTGTGGCTCAGCCTCGGCTGGCAGGACATCAAACAGCGCTACCGCCGGTCGGTGATCGGTCCGTTCTGGATCACGATCGCCACCGGCGTCCAGGCCACCGCCATCGGCATTCTGTACGCGGCCCTGTTGGACATGCCACTCCAGGAGTTCCTGCCGTATGTGACGGTGGGCCTGATCGTCTGGAACCTCATCAATGCCTCGATCATCGAAGGCTCCGAAGTCTTTGTCGCCAACGAAGGCCTGATCAAACAGCTGCCATCAGCCTTGAGCGTGCACATCTATCGACTGGTGTGGCGGCAGATGTTGTTCTTCGCACACAACCTGCTGATCTACGTGATCATGGTGATCGCGTTCGGGGTCTGGCGGAACCTGAGTTGGGCGTCGTTGGCTGCGATCCCGGCGTTGGGACTGATCGTGCTCAACGCACTGTGGGTCTCGATCGTGTTCGGAATCTTCGCCACTCGATACCGTGACATCGCACCGATTCTGTCTTCGCTGACGCTGCTGCTTTTCGTGCTGACACCGATCATGTGGACAACACAAAGCCTCGAGGCTCAGGGCGGCGCGGTCCGAGATCGTGCAAAGATCGCCGAACTCAATCCGCTGTTCCACTACCTGGACATCGTCCGCGCGCCGATGATCGGGCAGCCGCAAGAGCTTTACCACTGGTACATCGTCATCACGATCACGGTGGTCGGCTGGGCCGTCGCATTGCTGGCGCTTCGCAAATACCGGGCCCGCGTGCCCTACTGGGTTTAGGGACATCGCAATGACCGAACATGTGAACATCTCAACGCACAACGCCTGCGTCGACTTCCCGATCTTCGACGCGAAGTCCCGGTCGATGAAGAAGGCATTCCTCGGCAAAGCGGGTGGCGCCATCGGCCGCAACAGTTCCGACGTTGTGGTCGTGGAAGCCCTGAAAGACATCACGATGACGCTCAAAGAGGGCGACCGTGTAGGGCTGGTCGGCCACAACGGCGCCGGAAAGTCCACCCTGCTGCGCTTGCTCTCCGGGATCTACGAACCCACCCGGGGATCCGCCACCATTCGCGGACGCGTCGCACCTGTTTTCGACCTCGGAGTCGGCATGGATCCCGAGATCTCCGGCTACGAGAACATCATCATCCGCGGCCTGTTCCTCGGTCAGACCCGCAAGCAGATGCTCGCGAAGATGGATGAAATCGCAGACTTCACCGAACTCGGCGACTATCTCGACATGCCATTGCGCACGTACTCCACCGGCATGCGCGTGCGCATCGCTATGGGCGTGGTCACCAGTATCGATCCCGAGATCCTGCTACTCGACGAAGGCATCGGTGCCGTCGACGCCGAATTCATGAAGAAGGCCAGAGTTCGGCTGCAAAAGCTGGTGGAACGCTCCGGCATCCTGGTATTCGCCAGCCACTCCAACGAATTCCTCGCTCAGCTGTGCAACAGCGCGATGTGGATCGACCACGGCCAGATCCGCATGCAGGGTGACATCGAGGATGTCGTGCGCGCCTACGAAGGCGACGACGCCGCCGAACACGTGCGCCACGTCATCAAGGAGATGGAACGGGAGAACACCCTGTGAGCGCACCCGAGAAAATCATCGGGGTTGTCGTCACGCACAAGCGTCGTGAACTGCTGGCCGAATCCTTGAAGGTCCTCAGCACCCAGTCGCGGCCGCTCGATCACCTGGTTGTCGTCGACAACGCCGACGAAGCCGATGTGAAAGAGCTCGTCGACAACGCTCCACTGCCGACGAGTTACATCGGTTCTCAGCACAACCTCGGCGGTGCCGGAGGATTTGCTCTGGGCATTCTCTACGCACTTTCGCTCGGCGCCGACCGCGTCTGGCTCGCCGACGACGACGGGCGTCCGGAGGGCCCCGAGGTCCTGGAAACCCTGCTCGACTGTGCAATTCGGAACGACCTGGCCGAGGTCTCCCCCGTCGTCTGCGACATCGACAACCCAGACCGCCTCGCGTTCCCCTTGCGCCGCGGCACGTCGTGGCGCCGGTTGCGTTCCGAACTCGGCGACGAGGATCTCCTGCCAGGCATCGCGTCCCTCTTCAACGGTGCACTGTTCACCGCCGATGCGATCGATGCTGTCGGAGTTCCGGATCTACGCCTGTTCGTCCGCGGCGACGAGGTCGAGGTACATCGTCGCCTCGTGCGCTCCGGCCTGAAGTTCGGTACCTGCCTGCAAACTGCTTACGTCCACCCCAACGGCGCGGACGAGTTCAAGCCGATTCTCGGCGGACGTATGCACACGCAGTACCCCGACAACGACACGAAGCGCTACTTCACGTACCGCAACCGTGGATACATCCTCGCCCAACCGGGAATGCGGAAACTGCTTCCGCAGGAATGGGTTCGGTTCGGCTGGTACTTCCTGATCACCCGCCGCGATCCGGCCGGACTGCGCGAGTGGATGCGACTGCGCAAGCTCGGCCGGGAAGAGAAGTTCGAACGCCCGAGTTAAGTCAGTCGTCCTGAGTTGAAGCAGTTGCCCCAATATCTTTTAAATCAGTTGCACAGTCGCGTCTGCGGCTGAGACGATTCTGATCCGACGCATGGTGCGTCCTGAGAATTACGAGGAGTGAGTATTGATGACTGTCGTGTTCCGCAGTTTCAGCGCCGTCAACGTTCACACTTCTTCGTACTCGAGGACACAATCACCATGCCGGAAAACAACACGCTCCTGACCGAATACGGTTGGAACGCAACACTCTCGAACACATTCACTACCCTGGCCCCACCGGACTCCGCACCCGGGCGCGTTCTTCGCGTCGACCGCGGCCGGTGCGACGTGGCCGTCACCGAAGGCACAGTTCGCGCACTCACCGGCAGTGATCCGCTCGCTACCAGCCAACTGTGCACGGGTGACTGGGTGGCCGTCGCCGAGGTACTGAACTCACGCGAACCCGAGATGCACACGGTCACTTCAATACTCCCCCGATCGAGCAGCATCGTTCGATCCTCGGCGTCCGGAAAATCGGAAGGCCAGATTCTGGCTGCGAACGTCGACACCGTCTTCATCGCCACGGCTTCGGACGGCGACGTCGATCTCGGGCGCATCGAGCGACTACTCTCACTCGCCTGGGAAAGTGGCGCAACCCCTGTCGTCGCACTCACCAAATCGGATGCAGCTCAATATATCTCCGACACTCTAGCTGAGGTCTCTGCCATTGCGCCCGGCGCAACAGTGCTGGCCGTCAGTGCCGAGACCAACGAAGGAATGGATGTACTCGATGCAGTTCTGGACGGCACCGTGGCGATACTCGGTCCATCCGGCGCCGGTAAGTCGACGCTCGCGAACGCACTCCTCGCGGACACCACAGGCGCCGATCGACTCGAGACCGGCCGCGTTCGAATCGGCGATGGAAAGGGACGCCACACCACAGTCACGAGAGAACTGATCCCCTTCTCCGGCGCCCGGACGTTGATCGACACACCCGGCCTGCGAGGGGTTGGCATGTGGAATGCGGCGGAGGGAATCGACAAGACGTTCCCCGAGATCGAGGAACTGATTGCAGAGTGCCGGTTCTCCGATTGCGCACACAACTCCGAGCCGGGATGCGCAGTCCTGACCGCACTCGGGCGCGGCGATCTGGACGAGCGGAGACTTGCGAGCTACCGGAAACTACAGCGAGAGAACGCGTGGAACGCCGCCCGAAGCAATGCTCGGCTGCAGGCAGAGAGGACGCGGGAGATCAAGGTGATCTCCCGCCATCTCAAGAGTCACTACCGTGGTCGGGACCGGTAGCGAAGAAAGCCTGGCAGCATGGGGGTGATCCCGACGAGAGGTTGCCATGTTCGAGCGGTTCCGTTCCAGCGCCAGGACCAAGCTTCAGCGCGCGGTATCCGAGGTGGTCGAGGCCGCCGACCGGCAAAACGCAGATCGCACGCAGCAGATCCTCGACGCGCTGGCACTCTCACGTGACGAACTGGCCGGAGCCCGCGCTGACATCGCGGGCCTCCGGTCCAGGATCGACGAGCTGGAATTTCGTCAGCGGCGGGATCTGGCCTACGCCGTGGACCTCGAAGCGACGGCATCGACCGCCGAGTTCATCCTCGAACACCTTCGAGTCACCGACACATTCGGCCACCCACACGACACGCTGCGCCATGCACTGGGCCAGATCGAAATACCCGGCATGGCACTCGAATTCGGTGTTGCCAGCGGAACCACGCTCAGGATCATCACGGAGGCATTCACCGAACGCGAGGGAACCGTCGCGGGTTTCGACGTGTTCTCCGGCCTTCCGGAAACGTGGCGGACCGGGTTCCCGGTTGGCGAGTTCGCTCAGGAATCCATCCCCGAAGTACCTGGAGCGCAACTTGTTCCAGGCCTGTTCGAGGACACCTTGCCCTCGTTCCTGAACGACAAATCCGGCCCCGTTGCGTTCCTGCACCTCGACGCCGACCTCTACTCGTCCACCAAGACGGTGCTCGATCTCCTCGGCGACCGACTCGTACCCGGATCAATTGTCGTCTTCGACGAGTTCTTCAACTATCCCGGATGGCAGCAGCACGAATACCGGGCGTGGACGGAGTTCGTCACACGCACCGGCATCTCGTTCGAATACCTCGGCTACACCGTCGACAACGAGCAGGTCATCGTCGAGATCACCAGCTGAGAATCACTTCTCGTACAGACGTGTCCAGTTCTCTCGACTCGTGAGTTCCGGCATCGCAGCGCGGTACTTCGCCGACACGGCAGGTGCTTCCTTCTGGAATCGACGCAGTAGCTTCACCGTTCGGGTCAAGAGAGCACGCGCCGTAGCCTTGTCTCGCTGCCGGATACGTACCCCCGACTGCGAAGCATCGGTGACGACTACATGGTCGAACTGCGAGATGTGCCACCAGTGCGCATCCTCGCGCGGAATATTGACCAAACCGCCACGGGTGCGCCCCAGCCACTGATTCAACCCACGTTTGGCCAGAATCACTCGCATCAGGCTCGGTTCACCACCGGCACGCTCGGTGTGGAGTTCGTTCGAGGCGATCGGGGCAGTAGCCGCATCGTGTTTGATCGTCTCGGCATACTGCGCTCGGCCGGCACGGATGCTTGCCATGGCCTCGATGCCGCCGTCCCGCAACGCTTCCGGACCGTCGAGATAATCCTCGATGCCCTTCAACGTCGTGAAGGCAAGGCCGTATTGCATTCCGACGAGGAATTCGGAGATCTGGCGGAAGAACTGACGTGAAAGTCCCTTGGTGTCGAGATCGCTGTGCAAAGACCCGACGACGAGGGAGTTACGCGTACTGAAGTAGCGGGCCCAGTCGTCGAAGTCCTTCCAATAGAAATCGGCATGCCACACAGCGGCGTTGGGCAACGTGACGGTGACAAACCCTGCTTTCCGGGCCCTGATTCCGTACTCCACGTCATCCCACTGAAAGAAGATCGGAACGGGTAACCCGATGGCTTCGACAACTTCGGCGGGGATCAGGCACGTCCACCAGGCGTTGTATCCCGCATCGACTCGACGCTCTTGACGCTTCTTGAGCATGCTCGTGTTGATGAGAGCCTTGGGCACTCGTTGCCCGTGATGGAGAGTCTTCAGATCTACGTCTTCGGCACCGACATTGAGGAAATCGGGATTGAGCAGATACATCATCTGCGCACCCACCAATGTCGGTTCCACCGTCATATTCGCAAAAGCGTTGAGGCGCAACACTGTTTCTGGTTCACAGAGAATATCGTCGTCCATCAGGATGACGTCGGCGAGATCTGCCCCCTCGGATGTAGCCTCGAAAAGCCCACGTGAAAAACCGCCCGCTCCGCCGAGATTCGGCTGCTGCAGATATTTCAGCTTCTCACCGAGCTTGTCTGCCGCCTCGACGAAGCGCGCCCGATCTTTCACCAGGTCGTTACCTTGATCGACGACGTACACGGAGCTGACGAGGTCACGCACAGTGGCATCGGAAGCCAGTGCAGCAACAGTCTCGGCACAATCGTCGGCCCGATTGAAGGTGCAGATCGCCACCGAGACCGGGCGAACCGTCTCCGGAGCGGCCACGGTCCATTCCAAGTGGTCGATCGTCATCGGAGCGTCGACAGAATCCACCTCGAGCCAGAGGGCGCCGCCGTCGACGAACTTGTCCAACGATGTGGTCAACGTGACCTCTGAGGACCCCGATCCGTCGCGGGTCTCGAGAATACGGCGATGCCCGGCGATATCCGAAGCAACCATCCGGACGCGGAACCGACCCTCGCTCTCGATCCGCAGCGAAGCCTCGACCTCTGTGACAGTCGTCCACCGCTGCCAGTAGCTGGCAGCGAAACGCCCGAAATAGGTGTTGGTGCTGATACGTGCGCCCTTGTCCAGAGCGACTCGGTGCCGGGTCCGCTCACCGGAGCCCTTCCGGAACTCGACGTACAGGTCGTCGTTGACTATCGGCGACATTCCGACGAACACGCCGCGCTGGACCACCAAACGGCGAGCCATGACCTGCCCGTTCTCCGGCACCCCCACCTTTACCTGCTCGGGCATATGACTCCTACGTGAATCTTGAAAAAGCTGTACCTGTCACTCGCAGGGTATCCGAGGTGGAATTACCCCCGAAACTCGAAAACACAGCCTCGGCTACTGTCTCTGGTGCATCCACCCGTGCGACCTGGAGATCCCTTGACACTCGAACTACCCGCTCCCACCCGTCGGGAACGCTGGAGCTGGGGCGCTGTGATCCCAGCAGTCGTGTGCCTCGCATTCTTCGCGATCGTCACGGTGGACCCTCGCTACTTCTATGTCGACGACACCGAATCCGGTGCGGTCGGCAACTGGGTTCAGCTGGGCCATCTGATGCGAGAGGGACAATTCCCCTCGCTGGTTCTGGATCAGTGGATGGCTGGAAACTATCCGGTCGAGGGTCAGGGTGGGCTGTGGAACCCGGTCCAGATCTTCATCAACTACATCGCACCGTCCGTCGACAATCTCGCTTTGCTGGCCACGCTGGTGAAGTTGGCATTCGCGATCATCCTCGGATGGGGCGTCTATCGAGTCTGCCTCGAATACGGCGCGCGCCCCTACTGGGCGGCCGTCGCCGGAAGCGCAGTGCCCTTTGCCGGGTTCACCCTGTACTTCGAGTACCCGTCGTGGGTTACGTCGGTGATCGGAATGGCCTGGGTGGTGCAGGCGTGGGCCAGCGGAATTCGCTATGCCCGCGGCCGGTCGGGGCCGATACCCGTCTTCGTCTTCCTCTATCTCGCGATCAGCGTCGGATACGTCCATGCGGCATTGATGGCCGGAGTGACCGTCGGGGCACTGATGGTGGGCGAATACGTCCGCAGTCCGCAGTGGCGGACAACAGTGAAGCTCGGACTGGTCGGCGTCTCGGCCGCAGCCTGCGGCGCGATCACCTTTCTTCCCGGTCTGCTCTCCTCGGCCGTCACATGGCGCACCGGCGAAGAAGGTACGTTCAACGACAATTTCCTGACGGCACCGTGGTCGGAAACACTGACGGCGAGTATTCCGTCGTCCGTCTCGAGCATCGAGTCCTGGACGGGCGAAACCACCTACGCACCGATCACCTACATCGCCTGGTTCGCGATACCGGCACTGGCATTCATCGGCTGGCGGAAAGCACAGGGTTCGCTGCGAGAGTTGGTGACCCCGCTGCTGCTGTTGGCCTTCATTCTGCTGTTCACCGCGGGCCCCAGCGACATCGGCCAGATTCGGTGGCCGGCACGACTACTTCCCTTCGTCGCGGTGTTCTCCCTGGTACTACTCGGTGTGCTGCTGAGCCGATTCGGGACTTTGGACAAACTGCGATCACGCGTCATCGCTGCATCGTTGATCGTGTTCGTCTTGATGATTCGTGCCAGTTCTTCGGGTCCGCAGTACTTCATCCGACATCTCACCTGGGCTGTCGTGATCATCGCCGTCGGAGCACTCGCCATCTACCTCGGTCGTAGATACGGCGCCCCGGCGATCGCAGGTCTACTGATTCTCACCATCGCTCCGGTGACTCTGTATCAAGTGATCGCGTATCCCCAGGCGCTGAACAAGTGGTACCTGCCGACCAGCCAATCCGAAGCCAAGGCGAACTTTCCGGATTTCCCGGGCACGACCCTTCAGCTCGGCAATCGCGCGCTGATCCGAATCGACGCCGAAACAACAGAACTCCCGTGGACTTCGCAGGTGTACGGAAACTACGCCAAGGTGCTCGATCTCGACTACGTCAACGCGTACACCCCGGTCGGCCACGCGGACTTCGCTTCGCTTCTGTGTATGGGATTCGACGGGTCGACGTGCGACGACGCCTACCGAAACGTGTTCAGGCCGGATGAATACACCGGTCGAACCAGCGCAGACCTGATGCTGCTCGACCGCGTCGTCCTTCAACGGAAGCAGTACCCGGGCGCTGACAACGAACCCGCCCCACCCGGGTGGCACTGGGCAGAAGTGCCCGAGGTCGCCCAGGACCAGATCTACATCCTCGAACGCGACGCCGGCCCGATCTCCGGTCAACCGGGCCGTGTGTCGGCAACTGTCAATGCCGACGCACAGTCCGAGTACATGAGCGTCAAGAACGAGCGTGTGCGAGTCAGCTCACCGGGCGGTGGCAGCGTGGTATTCGCACGGTTGGCATGGCCGGGCTACACCGCGACCCTCGACGGCGAACCCATCCCGACCAAGGGCCTTGGCGGAACGTACCTCTACGTCGATCTGCCGCCTGGCACCGACAACGCGGAACTGGTGATCAACTTCCGTTCCCCAGGACAGAGGATCGGCTATGTCGGTATGGGCTTCGGGCTCGTTATCCTTGCCGGCCTCTCCGTGATCTACTACCGCGACAGGCGTCAGAGCCGGGACGGGACCTCCGCGATCACCACAGACTCGTTGTAGATGAACGGCTTTCCCATCCACCGCGGAAACGGGAACGACAGCGAGCGCCTGACTACAAGACCGTTGTCCGCACAGATCTTTTCGAGGTCGACGCCGTCGAGGAAGACGGTATGCGTGGGATCGCTGGCGAAGCCACGTTCCTGAGGGCAGATCAGCATGACGGTCGCACCCGGTTCCAGGAATGGAAGGTACTCGGCGACGATGCCGGAAGCTTCTCCCGCCGGCAGGTGCTCGAGGAGATGCGCCATCAGCATTCCGTCGAAGGTTCGCTGATCGCTTTCGGAGTGAAATTCCGCAGAAGAGTACGCCTCGAACCCGAGCGATCGACAGAACTCCACCGAATGTTCGTTGTGGTCCACCCCGACACTGCCAGGGGGAAGATTTCGCAGATTTCGGCCGATCCCGCAGCCGACGTCGAGCACCTTCCGGCCGCCGAGGAAACGTCGGATATTCCACTGATACGGCGCTTGCACGTTCAGAACGCGCTTCCATTTGGCGCCTTGAAGCTCACGCAACCGAGCCGTGTACTCGGTGTCGGTGGTATCACCGCTACCCGTATCGGCTCTCCCAGGAAGGCCTGTGTTCTCGCGATTGTTCTCGCGTCGATCGTTGGTGTGATCTTCGAACTCGGCCACTGGAGACTCACTTTCGTCGAGTGATCCGGATCATAACTTCACGATTCTCCGACATGTACGCCCCCACACCGAGAAGCCGACCCCCGGCGACGTATACACTCCCCGCCTGTGAAGACCGATGGCACACCCGAGTCGGTGCAACCGCACCGAATTTCCGTCGTCGTGCCGGTTTACCAGGGCGAACACACTCTCAATGCACTCATCGACGAGATACTTCCCCTGACGAAAACCCAGACCACTCCCGGCGGGCGGCCGTTGGTCGTCGAAGAAGTCCTTCTCGTCTTCGACCACGGTCCGGACGGATCAGCTGCGGTCATCCGTGAACTCGCGAGACAACATGACTTCATCCGACCCATCTGGCTCTCGCGCAACTTCGGCCAACATCCGGCAACACTGGCGGGAATGGCGTCGAGTGGTGGCGAATGGGTTGTCACCATGGATGAAGACGGCCAGCACGACCCGGCCGACATCGGTGGACTCCTCGACACTGCACTGGATCAACAGGCCACCCTCGTCTACGCGCAGCCCGTGAACGCGGCACCCCACGGTGCGCTACGCAACGCGGCGTCGAAGTCGTCGAAATGGTTGACCACCAAAATTCTCTCGTCCGAGAACTCCGTGAAGTATCAGAGCTTCCGACTGGTCCTCGGAGAGGTCGGACGGTCGGTCGCCGCATACGCCGGATCCGAGGCGTACCTCGACGTGGCTCTGGGCTGGATCGCGGGAGAGGTCACCACCAGCCCGGTTCAACTGCGTGAGGAACGCGGACGCGCATCCGGATATCACCTCAGAAGCTTGCTGTCGCATTTCTGGCGAATGGTTCTCTCCAGCGGCACCAAGGGCCTGCGAATGGTCAGCTTGATCGGCTTCCTGTTCGCTGTCGGCGGTCTCGTCATCGTCCTCTACGTGTTGGCGTCGTACGTGTTCTTCGACGCCGGCGTCGAGGTGCGGGGATGGGCGTCGACGATGATCGTGATGCTGTTCGGTTTCGGGGCAGTGCTCTTCTCGTTGGGTGTGATCGCCGAATACATCGGTGTCGCAGTCAAGACGGCAATGGGAAAGCCGCCGTACCTCATCGTCAGCGACCCCGCGTCAGGCCCGTTGGGGCGCCGGAACGCCACCGAGCCACCCGCGTAACAATGAATGTCCCCACGTGGGTAGTCGGCAGCGGCGGCCTCCTCGGCAGCTCCGTGGCCCGCGAACTCGAGCGCCGTGGGGCCGACATCCGCACCAGCCGCGTCCCGTGGGGCGAACCCGCTCTGGCCAGAGAAATCCTGTTCGCCGATGCCAGGAAACTGGTTACTGACGCCGCCGGCGGCCCGTGGCGAATGGCGTGGTGCGCCGGTGCAGGTGTGAACGGTACGAGCAGTGACGAATTCGCTCGCGAGAACCAACTCATGAAGGACGTTCTCGACGAGCTGGGGACGGCGGACGCAGGCGTCGGGACCGTCTTCCACGCTTCGTCTGCCGGCGGCGTCTACGCCGGAGCTCCCGGAGCACCGCACACCGAAACAAGCGCGACCAATCCACTGGCCGACTACGGGCGAGCAAAGCTCGATGCCGAATCCATTGTTCGCGAATTCGGCGCCAGAAGCGGAACCCGCACTGTCATAGGAAGATTCGCAAATCTCTACGGCCCGGGTCAGAATCTGGCGAAACCCCAAGGCCTGATTTCGCACCTCTGCCGAGGCTATCTGCTGTCGATGCCCATTTCGATCTACGTTCCCATGGACACGCTTCGGGACTACGTCTACGTCTCCGACGCGGCCGAAATGGTGGTCGACAGCTTCACCCGAGCGGAAGCGTCGCAGGAACCGACGGTCACCAAGATCTACGCGTCCGGACGCAGCGTCACCATCGGAGCGATCCTCGGCGCGTGCCACACCGTCTTCAGAAAACGCCCCAACGTTGTGCTCGCCAGTTCTCCACTCGCTTCGGCGCAAGCCCGAGACCTACGGCTGCGATCGATCGTGTGGACTGATCTGGACCAGCGCACACATCGCCCGTTGCCTGCCGGGATAGCGTCGACCCTCGACTCCATCCGCCGCAATCTGGCTGCACGCTAGGAAGTGGTCTTCTCGCCGGCTGCCACGTATGCCTGCTCGGTCGCGTCCTTCTGCGGACGCCACCACTGTTCGTTGTCGCGGTACCAGTCGATCGTCGCTTCCAGACCACTGCGGAAGTCCTCGTAGCGCGGGGACCAGCCAAGTTCTTTCCGGAGCAGACTCGAGTCGATCGCGTACCTCACGTCGTGCCCCGGGCGGTCGGTGACAAAATCGAACTCGTCGGCGCCACGGCCCAATATCTGCAGAATCGACTCCATGACAGTTCGGTTGTTCACCTCACCGTCAGCGCCGATCAAGTAGGTCTGACCGATCCGGCCACCGTCGATGATCGCCCAGACCGCGCTGTTGTGATCGTCGACATGAATCCAGTCACGGACGTTCAAACCGTCGCCGTACAACTTGGGACGCAATCCGGCGAGAACATTGGTGATCTGCCGCGGGATGAACTTCTCGACATGTTGATAAGGGCCGTAATTGTTCGAGCAGTTCGACAGGGTGGCCCGGACGCCGAACGAACGGGTCCACGCGCGCACCAACATGTCGCTCGATGCCTTCGTCGACGAGTAGGGGCTCGACGGGTTGTACGCGGTCGACTCCGTGAAACGGTCCGGATCGCCCAGTTCGAGGTCTCCGTACACCTCGTCGGTGGAAATGTGGTGATACCTGACGTCGTGCTTGCGCACAGCCTGCAGGAGCGTGAAGGTTCCCACGATGTTGGTCTGCACGAACGGCCACGGATCAGCGAGCGAATTGTCGTTGTGGGACTCGGCAGCAAAATGAACGACGACGTCGGCAGCGCCCACCAGTTCGTCGACGAGAACTGCGTCGGTGATGTCGCCGTGAACAAACGTGATGCGGTCGGCTATCGAATCGAGCGAAGACTTGTTGCCCGCGTAGGTCAGCGCATCGAGCACCGTGACCTCGGCGTCGGGGCGCTCTGCCACCGTCTGATGGACGAAATTGGCGCCGATGAAGCCTGCACCGCCAGTCACGAGAACTCTCACGTTTGCGCCTCCACGATCACCGAATCGAACCGATCTATCTACCGGCCACGCACGATACCGTGCGCCCGAGATTTGTTTCTCCAGCGAACACTGGAACACTTCGAGGCATGCGCGGAATCATTCTGGCGGGCGGCACGGGGTCGAGGTTGCACCCCATCACGCTCGGCGTGAGCAAACAGCTGGTCCCCGTCTACGACAAACCGATGATCTATTACCCACTCAGCACCCTGATGCTGGCCGGGATTCGCGACATCATGATCATCACCACAGAAGACGACGCACCGCAGTTCCAGCGGTTGCTCGGCGACGGCTCGCAGTTCGGCGTCGACCTGACCTACCAGATCCAGCACGAGCCGAATGGTCTCGCACAAGCCTTCGTACTCGGAGCCGGCCACATCGGTTCGGAATCCGCGGCCCTGGTCCTCGGCGACAACATTTTCTACGGCCCAGGTCTGGGCAGTAAGCTCACGCGTTTCGAGAACATCGACGGTGGCGCCGTATTCGCGTACTGGGTTTCGGACCCCACGGCTTACGGAGTCATCGAGTTCGACCGCGAAGGCAAAGCCGTCTCGCTCGAGGAGAAGCCGGCGAATCCGCGCTCCAACTATTCGGTGCCTGGCCTTTATTTCTACGACAACGACGTTGTCGCCATCGCCAAGGACCTCGAACCATCGGCACGCGGCGAGTACGAGATCACCGACGTCAACCGTGCGTACCTCGAAGCTGGTCGCCTCCAGGTCGAAGTACTTCCTCGCGGCACCGCGTGGCTCGACACCGGAACTTTCGATTCGCTTCTCGACGCATCGAACTACGTGCGCACGATCGAGGAGCGTCAGGGACTCAAGATCGGCGCGCCCGAAGAAGTTGCGTGGCGGCACGGATTCATCACCGACGACGAGCTACGCATTCGTGCTGAGAAGCTCCTCAAATCCGGATACGGAAAATACCTTCTCGAACTTCTCGACCGCGGCAAGGACTGGTGACATGGCAGATACTCACGTGATGAGCCAGTATCGCGAACTGAAAGTGCCAGGGGCCTGGGAATTCACACCCAAGCAGTTCGGCGACGACCGCGGAGTCTTCCTCGAGTGGTTCCGTGAACCCGGATTCTCCGAGATCACCGGCCGCACCCTCGACCTTCAGCAGGCCAATTGCTCGGTCTCGGCTGCCGGCGTCCTACGAGGCATCCATTTTGCCGACGTCCCTCCCGGACAGGCCAAGTACGTCACGTGTGTCAAAGGCGCGATACTCGACATCGCCGTCGACCTTCGCGTGGGATCGCCGACCTTCGGCCAGTGGGATTCGGTCCTTCTCGACGACGTCGACCGCAGAGCGATCTTTCTGTCCGAAGGGCTCGGGCACGCCTTCCTGTCCCTCGAGGACAACTCGACAGTGGTTTACCTGTGCTCGACGGGATACGCCCCCGAACGTGAGCACGAAGTTCACCCCCTCGATCCCGACATAGCGATCGACTGGCCCACCGTGGGTCGCAGCGGTGAGCCCCTGAACATCACGCTCTCCGCGAAGGACACAGCGGCACCGTCGCTTCAAGATGCCGTGTCGGCAGGGCTGCTGCCCACGTTCGGCGAAGGCTGATGGCTTCACCGGATTCGACTGCAACACCCCCCGCCGGAATGACCGGCAGGCCGGGTCCGTTGATGCGCGTCGTCAAGAATCAGGCCCTTGCCTTTCTGCTCGTCGGTGGCGTCAACACGGCGCTCGGAACCGCCTGGTTCATTGCCTGGCAGATCGCGCTCGGCGATCAATTCGGCTACCACTTCGCGATCGTTGCCGGGTACGTCTGCAACCTGCTGTGCGCTTTTGCGATGTACCGCTACCTGGTCTTCGAAGTTCGCGGTCACTTCCTCCGTGACTTCTGGCGATTCGTCGTCGTCAATTTCGGAGCCTTCGTGATCAACCTCGCGCTGATGACCGTCGCGGTCTCGGTCCTGCACTTTCCTCCCATCCCGTCACAACTCGTCATCACTGCGGTAACCGCAACAGCAAGCTTCTTCGGTTACCGCGATTTCTCGTTCAGTCGAAACAAGAGAACAGGCAACTCATGACTCCGCGTGTTTCCGTCGTCGTCCCGGCTTACAACAATGCCGACTACATTGCCGAGACGATCGACTCGATCCTGAATCAGACCTACCAGGACTTCGAACTGATCATCTCGGATCATTCGTCGACCGACGACACCGTCAAGGTCCTGGCGCGATACGCCGACGATCCGCGGATCGAGATCCTGTCGACCGAGGCCGGCGGCGGAGCGAAGCGAAACTGGGACCGGGTCAGCGAAGCCGCGAACGGAGAGCTCCTGAAACTGGTGTGCGGTGACGACACCATCTACCCCGAGTGCCTGGCGGAACAGGTCGCGGCTTTCGACGAGCACCCCTCGGTGGTACTCGTGGCCTCGCAACGCAAACTGGTCGATGCAAACGGAAAGACCATCCTCTCCGCGCGCGGACTTGCAGGGCTGAAGGGACGGGTCACCGGGCGCGACGCGGCCCGAAAGACGGTAACGGCGGGAGCGAACATCTTCGGCGAGCCCGGATGTGTACTCATGAAGCGATCCGCCTTGAAGGCCATCGGATGGTGGGACGACACCAACCCGTACGTCATCGACGAAGCCACGTACACCGCCGTCGCACTCCAAGGCGACGTCTATGCGATCGCCAAGCCCCTCGCGTCCTTCCGCGTCAACGCCGGACAGTGGAGTGTGCGTCTGGCCAAGGATCAGGCACGCCAGGCAGCGGCATTCCACAAAGATCTCCGGGAATCGGATCCGACTCTCGTCTCCGCAATGGACGTCCGAATCGGCGACGCACGCGCACTCGCCACCTCGTTCATGCGTCGCGGCGTCTACATGCTGTTGCGCCATCGCATGTCTTGATCGTTGCCGGTTGGGTAATCTTCACCTTTCACACTCGATGGGATGACGACCGGCGGGACGGACGGCTGGATGACCACACGTGCGGGCAAACGCGGTCTGTGGACGGCCGCCGTTCTCGCAGCCGGACTCGGCGCCCTCGCACTGGTCGCACCGCCTCTGACTCCTGGCACGATCGAGTCCGCACCGGTCACGGTCATCACCACCACCCCACCGGCGCCGGTTGTTCCGCTCACCCCGGAGGAACTCTCGGCCCAGGTGGTCCCCACCATCGTCACCATCACCGCGCCGGCCGGATTCACCACCACCGCCGGAACCGGGATCGTGCTCTCCCCTGACGGAGTTGTGCTCACGAATCACCACGTCATCAGCGGAGCCTCGGACGTCACTGCCGTCAGCATGTCCAACGGACTGATCTACGACGCCGAGATCCTCGGGTACGACAGCGTCAGCGACCTTGCCGTCCTTCGACTCGCGGGCGCCACGGATCTGCCGGTGGCTGTGGTCGGCAAATCAGCAGAAGCCACTCGTGGGGATGCCGTCACCGCAATCGGAAATGCGGAAGGCGGCGGAGTGCCCGTCCCAGCTCCCGGCGTCATCACCAACCTCGGTGTCACCGTCAACACCCGCAACGTGTCCGACGGATCGCGAAACCAGTTGAAGGGCCTCATCGAGGTCGACGCGGACATCCGGCCTGGCGATTCCGGTGGCCCCCTGGTCAACGCCGTTGGCGAGCTGATCGGCGTCAGCAGTGCGGGCAACGCCGTCACCGACCGCACCGAAACCTCGCCGGCGCCTCAGTCCTACGCGATACCGATCGACACCGCGCTACCGATCGTCGAGCAGGTACTCGGTGGCCGCTCCTCTGAAACCGTGCGTGTGGGACCGACACCCGTGCTCGGTGTCGCAGTCAAGGATCACGCGGAGATACCGGCCGGCGCGGAAGTTGTTGCCGTGAGCTTCGATTCGCCAGCCGAGCGGGTGGGGCTGACCAAAGGTGCGGTCATCACCGAGTTCGGTGGCAGCCGGATCGCGTCGTCCGCTGATCTCAACGCGGCGATGAGCTCGCGCCGCCCCGGCGACACCGTCGCAGTGACGTGGGTGGACGCAACGGGGCAACCCGGGACCGGTTCCCTGGTCCTCGACGAGGGGCCACCTCGCTAGTCGTACAAGGCGCCAGCCGTGAAAGCATCGTGGCATGACCACGGTTCTCCTGCTCACCTGTGACGGCGCCGCCCGCGAGGCGGATGTCGAAAGCAAACTCGTCATGGAAGCTCTCACCTCCTACGGCATCGCGTCGACGATGGCGCCGTGGTCGAGCCCGTCCCTCCTCGATATCGACGCCGACCTGGTTCTGATCCGGTCGACCTGGGACTACACCCAGCGCCTCGACGAATTTCTTGCCGTTCTCGATCAGCTGACCGCCCCGATCGCCAACCCGCTCCCGATCGTCGAGTGGAACGCCCACAAGGGATACCTCACCGAACTTGCCGCGGCCGGCGTACCTATCGTCCCAACCGCTGTGATCGCTGCCGGAAAGAGCGAAACACTCACCCTCCCTTCGTTCGAGGGTGCCGACGTCATCGTCAAGCCTGCAGTGTCCGCCGGCGCTGTCGGAGTGGGAAAGTTTGCCGCCGGGTCCGAGCAGGCCCACGCTCACCTCAGTTCAATCCTCGAGAGTGGCAACGACGCTCTGGTCCAGCCCTTCATCTCGGATGTCGTAGACGGCGAGCGCTCGATCATCCACCTCGGCGGACGCTACTCCCACGCCGTCCGGAAGATCCCGGCCACCAACGACTTCCGCGTGCAGGAGTTCCACGGCGGAACCAACCACGTCCACGAACCGTCCACCGCCGAACTCGCGGTGGCCGACGCGGCGCTGGCCGCAGCCCCTTGCGGTCCCGGCGAATTGCTTTATGCGCGTGTGGACGTCGTGGGGCCGGTGGATCAACCACTGCTCATGGAAGTGGAATTGATCGAGCCCGAACTCTTTCTGCCCTTCGCCCCGGGATCTGCCGACGCCCTCGCACGGGCAGTTGTCGCGTCTCTAGATCTGTGAAGCGCCTCGGAGTGCCTTCTTGTCGACCTTCCCCAAAGCAGTGAGCGGCAACGCTTCCACAATTGAAATCTCCTTGGGCGCCCAGATCGGGCCCTTGTGTGATCTCACGTGTGCGACGAGCTGCTCGGGCGTGACCGACCATCCCGTCTTCAGTACGACTGCCGCGGTAACCGCTTCTCCCCATTGAGGATCGGGGACACCGAATACTGCACAGGCGGCCACTGCGGGATGATGTCCGAGTGAGTCCTCGACTTCGCGCGGGTAGACGTTGAATCCACCACTGATGATCGTGTCCTTGATGCGGTCGACGATCGAGATGAGCCCAGTTTCGTCGATCCGAGCAACGTCGCCGGTGTGCAACCACCCATTCGCGAGCGCTGCAGCGGTTTGTTCAGGTTTGTTCCAATAGCCGTCCATCACGAGCGGACCTCGCACACAAAGCTCGCCGGGTACGCCCGTCGCGGTCTCGTTTCCCTGCTCGTCGAACAACACCACTTCGACACCTGGCATCGCGCGCCCACAACTCCCCAGAACTGCGGGATCGTCCGTGTGCTCACGTGTATCGAGCACCGTCAACGCATTCGGGGCTTCGGCCTGACCGTAGTGCTGGCTCAGGATCGGCCCGAACACCGCCCCTGCCTGCGCGAGCCTGGTGGGGTCGATGGGTGCAGCACCGTAAAGCATCCAGTTCAGCCCGGACAGATTCGCATCCGACAGGCGTGGATGGTCGAGCAAGGCGTAGAGCATCGTAGGAACGACGAATGTAGCTGTGACTCCGTCATTTTCGATTGCGTCGACAACCCTGTCCGGGTCGAACGACCTGTGCAACTCGAAGCTTGCACCTCGCTGCAGACCGGGTGCGACGAGCAGACCGGCAGCATGAGACATCGGCGTGGTGAGCAGCATGGTGGTATCAGCCGGCCACTCCCACGTGGTGCAGGCCCAGGCATTGGCGACCAAAGATCGGTCCCTGAGCATGACGCCCTTCGGCTCACCGGTAGTTCCACCGGTGTAGAAGAGATACAAAGCTCGACCCTGACCGCCGAAGCCTGAACCTGTTCCCGCCGTAGCCAATTCACACGCTGATTCGAGGGCTGACAGTGACATCACTCGAGTCTGCGCCGCTTCGGCGCGCGCCTGGAACTGTCCGTCGGCAACCAACAGGAGATCGGTACCACTGTCTTTCAGCACCATCCTGTCGTTCTCTTCGGTCGCGAGCGGATGGAGGGCCGTGTAGCGCACGCCTGCCAGACACGCCGCGGCCATGACCGTGAATGCTTCAGGACACGGACCCGCAAGCAGGGCTACCCCGCCTCCGTCCGGCAGAGCGAGGCTACTGAGGACACCTGCAATCCGCTCTATCTGTTCAGCGGTCTGCCGATACGTCAGCTCGGCCCGATCACCGTTCCGATCCGTGAATCGAAACGCGATGTGGTCTGGTCGGCGTCGCAGCGCCGACAGAATCAGATCCGCATATCCCGCTTGCTCGTGCAAGCCTGGCGCCATCGGTTCATCGTTCATCATGTCCGCGTTCATCGTGGCCCTCCCAAGATCGTGACCGCGGCGACGGCTTCCTCGATGCCGTAGAGACCTCCGCCGTTCTCTGCGACCGCGATTCGAGCCCCGGGAACCTGTCGCCGCGCTGCTTGTCCACGCAACTGCGTGACAAGTTCGAAGACCTGCGCTAGTCCCGTTGCCGAGACCGGATGACCACGGGATTCGAGCCCACCTGACGGATTGACCGGACGCACGCCTCCCAATGAACTCGCACCGGACGCAGACCACGCGCCGCCCTCACCGATCGGGCAGAACCCCAAATTCTCGACCTGCTGTACTTCACCGAAGGCCGTGGCGTCGTGGACCTCTGCCACATCCACATCGCCTGGCCCGACTCCGGCTTCCTCGTATGCGCTCATTGCCGCTCGGCGACCGATGTGACTCTCGACGTCACCTGCGGCCCGATCCGTGCCTGACACCAAGCTGCAACCGAGTACCCGCGCCGCCCGCCGAGAGGAATCATGCCTTCGCGCAAAGTCTGCAGTGGTCACAACAATTGCCGCCGCACCGTCACTGACGGGCGAACACATCGGAACGGTCAGAGGCCACGCGACTCGCCTCGCGGCAAGCACCTCGTCGACAGTGAAGGGTTTGCGAAAGTGCGACCACGGATTGTGCACGGAGTGCGCATGATTTTTGGCTGCTACGGACGCGAGTTCGAACTCGGTCGTTCCGAATCTCTCCATGTGCGCCCGAGCAAGAGAAGCGTAGATCTCCATGAACACCGACCGCTCACCCTGCGATCCGAGTTCACCCGGCACCGGAGCGGAGAGTGAGGCAAGGCCGGCGAGCGTCTCGTCGCGATGCGCAACGTCGAGTGCACCGTCGAACACCTCCAGACTTCGAGCGGGATCCGAGCACACCAGCTTGTCCACCCCGACCGCCAATGCGACCTCGGACAGACCGGCGCGAACGTGGGCGATCGCCAGCCAGAGTGCCGTTGCCCCGCCGGCGCAGGCATTTTCGACATTGACGACCGGGACTCCACCGAAACCGTAAGGCCTCAAGGCAATCTGGCCTGGGATCATGTGCTGCCGGTCGATCGCCTTCTGACTGACGGTCGCGTAGAAGACTGCACCGACGTCACCGCGGGTCAGGCCCGCGTCTTCGACGGCGTCGATCGCTGCACGCCCCGCCAATTCCGAGGCCGAGGTATCCGCGTGCCGCCCGAAGGGAGTCGCGCCGACACCGAGAACCATGACTTCGCCGCTCACGCCACCACTCGATTCCTCAATACACCGAGGCCGGCGACCTCGAGTTCGACTACGTCTCCCGGTTCGAGGAACCGCCCGTGTTCCAAGCCGCATCCACTCGGCACGGTGCCGGAACAGAAGACTTCACCCGGGTACAGCCGCGTGGAAGTCGAGGCGAACGAAATCACGTCCTCGAAACGATGGTCCATGTCGGCGCTGGTTCCTCGGCTCACCTCGTCTCCGTTGATTCTCGCGGTCATCTCGAGCTGGTACGGGTCTCCGACTTCGTCGGCCGTCACGATCCAGGGGCCGAGGACATTCGCGTTCGAAAAGTCCTTGCTCTTACTGAGACCGAGTCCGGTGGGGATCTCCTCGAGTTGAGTATCGCGGGCGCTGAAATCGTTGAAGATGGTGTAACCGAAGATATGCGCAGGGGCATCCGCTCGTGAGATGTCGCTTCCACCGCGCCCCAACACACAGGCGAATTCGAGTTCGTAATCGCGCAGGCTCGAGTACTCGGGCCACACGACCTCAGATTCGTGTCCGGTCACCGCCAATCGGTTCGCTATGTAATACAGCGGGCGCTCCAACTGGATCTTCGGCAGTTCGACGTCCTCGAGTGCGACCCCTTGAATTCGGGCGCGAGCGTTGCGGAAGTGATCCATGAAGCAGCCGAAGTCTCGGATCTGGACCGGCTGAGGAAGCGGCGACATCCAGCGCACATCACCCGCGTCGACGATCGCACTTGCCGGCTGCTCGTCTGCCAGCCGATCCAGGATCTCCCGTGCCGCCGGACCACCTTCGATGATGGTTTGCATGGTTTCCAGTTCTGGAGCCGGTTTTCCCGTCACATCATGATGAGCTCGCTCGAGTAACAACAGTTGCTCGCCGCTGCCCGTCACCAGAGCCGTCTGCTGGGTCTTTTCGTATTCGACGGTCGCAAGTTTCACTGTGAGTCAATACCTTTCACTGAATTGTTCGTTAGGTGAGGCAGGAATTTTGCTCAGACGAACGCGACCACACGAGCCGGGGCAGCGCTGGCTCGCGCAAGCTTGATCGGGAAAAACGCCACATGAAATCCCGAGGGCGGAAGCGCGGCGAGGTTCGCCAGTTGCTGAACGATGAATACTTCACGTTCGCGTCCGGCCCGGTGCCCGTCCCAGAGAACCGAGTTGTCGCCGGTGTCACGAAATTTCTGTGCCATGACTGCAAAGCTCAAGTCCCAGCCGGCAGCGTCGGTGCCCAGCACCTTCGCGCCTTGCTCGGCGAGAAACAGCGTGCCTTCGCGACTCATCCCTGGATACTGAAAGAACCCTGGATCAGCCAAGGTGAAGCTCTCTTGTCCGGTACGGAGCAACACGGCACCATCCTGGGGAACGGACGCACCGTTTTCCGCCAGGGCAGCTTTCAGCGCGTCCACCGAGATCGGCTGATTCGCCTCGCACCGGCCGCGCAGGTCGAGCACCACTGTCTCGCAGAACAATTCATCCAACGCGATGTCTGTGATCGTGCGAGAAGGCTTACCCTCCGAGGTTGATCCGTAGTGCAACGGCGCGTCGACGTGTGTGCCCAGATGGCTGTTGAACTCACTCAACATCTCCGATCCCCACCCCTCACCGTCCGGAAGATCATGAACTCCGCACTGCAGTGCTGCCGCGAACTCGTCGCGTCCGGCACCTGCGGGGTGCGAGTAGGTCACCGAGGGGGCAACGACGGAAGCCAGTGCCTTCAAACCCTCGGGGAGCAATTCCCGATCGGCCGGATCGAGAGTTCTAGTCAGATCGATGAGTTCCATGTCCGCCCATTCCGTTAAGTTATTGGACGCTCAGCATAGAACTGGACGATCAACATAGGCAAGAGGGTGTCGCGAGAGGAATACGGCCGGTCGATGGCCGGCCTCGTAGCATGAGTGCGGTGCGCAGGTCTCGGCCCCGACGGGCACGTCGACGTCACCGCGTGCCGGAATTGGCTGCACTCGAGAACGAAAGAAGGCAGGAACACCGAATGGCGTCGACACGCAAGCAGGAGATTTCCGAGGAAACCAGACGGCGACTGGTGAAAGCCGCGGCCGAACTGGCTGCCGAAGGCGGGTCGACCGCGATGTCCGTACAAGCCGTGGCAGAAAGATCCGGTATCAGCAGAGGGTCCGTGGCCTGGCACTTCGGATCGAAGGACGGGCTTCTACGAGCCGTCGTCGAGGACGCATTCCGGTGGGGCATGGAAAAGCTACGCGCAGAGTTGGCATCATCCTCGGCGACCGGAATCGAAGCATTGATCGAAGCCAACTTCGTACTTATGTCATACCCCGAGGCACGAATTTTCTCGACCATCTTGATCGAAGCCGTGATTCCCGGGTCCACCATCCGCGAGACCTACGCAGAGCAGTACGTCGCAATGCGAACGCTGTACGCGGACTACCTGCGTTCGATCGACACCCCGGTCGCCAATCCGGAGTTGGTTGCCGTCACCCTTCTGGCCGGCACTCTCGGGATCAACCTCCAACATCGCCTCGATCCCGACAACGTCGATCGACGTTCAGCAGTAACCGAGCTCGAATCGATCTATGCCCGCGCGATGGCACCTACCGCAACGTCAGGACACGAGAATCCCTAACCGGACCGGAAGTTCAACTTCCCGAACAACTTTCGCCCGCAGCCTGGGGTGGGACCGCATCGAGCCTGGTGCGAATGAACCTGGCGACGTCGCGTAACGCAGCCCGGCTCTCCGGCAAGCCAGGCCAGACGGCGGGAAACGCGTGAACCTGGCCGTTCCAGATCTGCAGCGAGCACGGCACCCCCGCGGCGGCGAGCCGTTGCGCCATCACCTCCGAATCGACTCTGAGCACCTCGGATTCGGCGGCGATCAGCAACGACGGCGGCAAAGCTGCAAGATCGCCGTCGACGGGCGAGTTCGTCTGTCCGCCAAGCTTTCCGATCGCCATCAATGCCGACACCGGGGCGATCACGTCGCGTCGAGCGTTGGCATGGACCGATTTGGTGGTGCAATCGAGATCGAGGAGCGGCGAGAGGCCGACAAGACCGGCCGGAACCTCGAGCCCCGCGGAAACTGCTGCAAGCGCCGTCGCGAAGACCAGGAAACCTCCGGCCGAATCACCAACGAAGACAACCTTTTCCGGCAAGGCTCCCTGTTCGAGGAGCCACCGGTACGCATCCAGGCAGTCGTCGACGGACCCGCTGATGCTCGTGCTCGGCAACTGCCGATATGCGATGTGCAGGACCGGAAGGCCGGTTCGCTTGGCGATGCTGGCCACGACCGGCCGATGCGTGTTGAGCCCGCAGCACATGAACCCGCCGCCGTGCAGGTAGAGAACTACACCCTCGCGCAGATCAGCCGTCGAGCCTGCCGTCCGGACGAGTTCACCGTCGAAACCTGGAAAACGAATCGCTTCCCGATCGATCCCGGACGGAATGCGTACACCCGCGGCCGAGTCCAGAACTGCGGCGCGGCGCATGGCGCCAGGCGTCAGCGGCGCGATCCCGACCACGGGCCGAAGCATCCATCGACACGCGTTGTAGAGGACCTGCGATTCGATACTCGGTCTGCCGTATCGAGTTCCGGTCCTACGACTGACTGAGGGCAACAGAGACATCTGTCCAGATTAGAAGCGATCAGGCACCGAAGAGGTCGACTTCGTCGAGATCGTCGACGATCGTGACCTTTCGTTTCCGCCCGCCGATGACCTTGCCCAGACCGCGCAGTCCACCGGACTGAGCTTTCGGGGCGGGCTCGATGCGCTGCGGCGCAACTCTCGTCCGCGCTGCACGCTGTACGGGCTTGGGTGCGGGAGCTGATGCCGGTGCCTCCGGAACGACGGGCGCCGCCGGAACCTCGGGTTCGGGAATCTCTGCTGGAACGACCGCTTCCGGCTCCACGAAGCCCTGAGCAACCGGCGTCTCGGGCGCGACCTCAGCGACCTCAGCCACCTGCTCCACCTGCACCGGTCCGTCGATCACCGGGATGTCCGACGCCCAGCGGACCCGATACTCGAGGCCGCGCGATGCCAGTTCACGCGCGAGATCCGCGTGCCAGACCCCGTCTTCGCCTTCGCCGTATGCCCGCGCGTCGGAACTGACCCAGATGACGTCGACCTCCGGGTTGCGGTGGGCGAGATCGAGCACGGTCAGCCAGTTCAGCGTCGCCGGGTAGCCGTCTCGCTTCTTCTTGTCGGTATAGGGCCGACGCAGCGAGATCGCCCTCTCGGCCACCTCGAGATGCGACACGTCGACTGGATCGACCACTTCGACGCCGATCGCCACGAGGTCTTCGATCACGTCGTCGACGTAGCCGTCGGCCTTGTCGTGAGCAGCGTCGACGAACCTCGTGAGGTCGCGCCGCAACCCCAGTCGGTCGTACATGCGCGCCTGGACGCTCAGGGCCGCGATCATCTCCGCCGATTCCTCGCGGTAGCGACTCGCAACCTCGAGGACAACCAATCGCGGCACGACGACGCGGTGTCCGAGTGCGCGAGCGTCGGCGATGGCGGCGTCGAACCGTGCGCCCCTGGTCAGGGCCGAAGAATCGAGAACGATGATCATGGGCTCGATTCTCTCTCGAGAAACCGGACGAATGCGCTAATCCACCCCGAACCGTTACTTGATCTTGAAGATCACTGCCCGCTGAACGATGAAGTTGATGACCGTCGCGGTGCCCTGCGCGATGACGAAGGCCAGCGGTGTCCGCCACCAATGCTCGTCGAAGACATGGACCATCAGTTCGTTGAGTCCGACCTGAACCGCAAAAGTGACCGCGTACAGCGCGACTACAGCGATGAAGCGGGCGCGAGAAGGCTCGGCCTTGAACGTCCACCGACGATTGATGAGGTACGCCGTCGTGGTGCCCGCAACGAAGCTCAGCGATTTTGCGGCGACGCGCGGCAACCCCAACGCGAGGAGCAGCACATACAGCCCGTAGTCCACGACCGCCGACAGCCCACCCGTCGCGACGAACCGGACGATCTGCGTTTTCAGGTCCAGCGCGTCGTCGGCGATGTCCGTCGTGACAGGAATCTCGACGGGCAGCGGGACATGGGGTTCGTGCTGGTGACTTGCAGGTGTTTCGGGCACGACGACGAGAGTAACCACTCGAGTCGGAGCCGTCGGCACTACTCCCAGGTAACCTCTACCTTGATGTCCACGACAGCAGAAGAGACGCCGCAGCCGGCTCTCCACACCCAAGCCCGCACCCTCACCGGTTGGGGACGCACCGCCGCCACCACCGCACAGGTGCTGTCCACCCCCGACGTGGAAGTGATCGCCAACGCGGTCGCCCAGGTTGCGGAACAGAACGATTCCAAGCCATCGCATCTGCGACGCGGCGTCATCGCGCGTGGCCTCGGCCGCTCGTACGGCGACCCGGCGCAGAACGCCGGTGGGCTGGTCATCGACATGAATGCACTCAGCCGCATTCATCGCATCGATCGCGACACCGCCCTGGTGGACGTCGACGCCGGTGTGAATCTGGATCAGCTGATGAAGGCTGCTCTGCCGTTCGGCCTGTGGGTTCCGGTCCTGCCGGGTACTCGCCAGGTCACGATCGGCGGCGCCATCGGATCGGACATCCACGGCAAGAACCACCACAGCGCAGGTAGCTTCGGCAACCACGTCGTGTCGTTGGATCTACTGACGGCCGACGGCAAGGTTCGCACGCTCACCCCCAAGGGCGGGCGTAACGACCCGAAGGCCGCACTGTTCTGGGCCACGATCGGCGGCATGGGCCTGACGGGCATCATCTTGCGGGCAACCATCAAGATGACACCGACCGAGACGGCGTACTTCATTGCCGACGGCGACGTCACCAACAGCCTCGACGAGACCATCGCGCTGCACAGCGACGGCAGCGAGGCCAACTACGAGTACTCGAGCGCCTGGTTCGACGCGATTTCCGCGCCCCCGAAGCTCGGCCGTGCGGCAGTCTCGCGCGGATCTCTGGCGAAGCTCGACCAGCTTCCGGCCAAGCTGCAGAAGAACCCGCTCGCCTTCGATGCGCCGCAGTTGCTGACGTTCCCCGACGTCTTCCCCAACGGGCTGGCCAACAAGTTCAACTTCACCGCGATCGGTGAGGTCTGGTTCCGCAAGTCCGGCAAGTACCGCGGCAAGGTCCAGAATCTGACGCAGTTCTACCACCCGCTCGACATGTTCGGTGAGTGGAACCGTGGCTACGGATCCAACGGATTCCTGCAGTACCAGTTCGTGGTTCCGCCGGAGGCCGTCGACGAATTCAAGAAGATCATCGTCGACATCCAGCGCAGCGGGCACTACTCGTTCCTCAACGTGTTCAAGCTGTTCGGCGAGGGCAACCAGGCGCCGCTGAGCTTCCCGATCCCGGGCTGGAACATCTGCGTCGACTTCCGCATCAAGCCGGGCCTGAACGAGTTCGTCACCGAACTCGACAAGCGTGTCCTCGAATTCGGTGGGCGCCTGTACACGGCCAAGGATTCGCGGACGTCCGCGGAAACCTTCCACGCCATGTACCCGCGCATCGACGAGTGGATCGCGACGCGCCGCAAGTACGACCCCACAGGCGTTTTCGCCTCCGATATGTCCAGAAGGCTGGAACTGTGATCAACGCTGTAGGTAACCCGCAAACCGTTTTGCTTCTCGGTGGAACCTCCGAGATCGGCCTCGCCATCTGTGAGGAATACCTGAAGAAGGCGCCGCTCCGCGTCATTCTTGCCGCGCTTCCCGGCGATCCGGGACGCGAAGCTGCGGTCAAGCAGCTCGAAGCGAAGGGTGCCACCTCGGTGGAGCTCATCGACTTCGACGCCGTTGATTTCGAATCGCACCCGAAGGTGATCGACCAGGCGTTCTCGAACGGGGACGTCGACGTCGCGATCGTCGCCTTCGCATTGGACGGTGACTCCGAAGAGCTGTGGCAGAACCAGCGCAAGGCGGTTCTGGTCGCAAACGTGAACTACACAGCGTCCGTCTCGGTCGGTGTTCTTCTCGGCGAGAAGATGAAGGCTCAGGGCTTCGGCAAGATCATCGCGATGTCGTCGGTTGCCGGCGAGCGCGTCAAGCGTGCCAACTTCGTCTACGGCTCCACCAAGGCAGGCCTCGACGGTTTCTACCTCGGACTCGGCGAGGCTCTCGCGGAATTCGGACCGCAGGTCACCGTCGTTCGCCCCGGCATGGTGCGCACGCAGTTCAGTGCCCACGTCAAGGAAGCTCCGCTGACGGTCAACAAGGACATCGTCGCGAAGCTCGCTGTTGCCGCCTCGGACAAGGGCAAGGAAATCGTCTGGACTCCCGGCCCGTGGCGTTTCGTCATGATGGGTCTGCGCCACGTGCCGCGCCCGATCTTCCGGAAGTTGCCGGTTTAAGCTCCTCCCGTGCCAGAAACAACGACTGCTCCGAGTACAGAACTTTCGACCCCGTCGCCGTGGCGTAATGCCGCGGCGACGGTGGTGGAAATGGCCCTCGGAGCGCTGGTCGCCGCTGTTGTAGCCGCTGTCGGGCTCTTTGCTTTCGGCCGAGTGCAGTGGCCGGCGTTCACGTCTTCCAACGTCACGCAGGCCGTCACGACGGTGCTGCAGGTGCTCTGCATCGCAGTGGTCGGTGTTGCGGTTCTGATGTTCCGCGCCCGCAAAGCCGAGCGGGTCGCAAAACTCCTCTCGTGGGCCGGGCTCTCCGGTTTCGTCACCACGACGCTCGGACTTCCCCTGGCCGCGACGAGTCTGTATCTGCACGGCGTCTCGGTCGATCAGCAGTTCCGGACCGAGTACCTGACCCGGCTGACGGATTCGGCTGCGCTGCAGGACATGACGTACGTGGATCTGCCGCCGTTCTACCCGGCCGGCTGGTTCTGGATCGGTGGACGCGTCGCGAACCTGCTGGGCATGGACGGTTGGGAAGCGTTCAAGCCCTACGCGATCGGCTCGCTGGCTGTCGTCGCCGTCGTCGCACTCGTGTTGTGGACCAAGCTGATTCGACGCGATTGGGCCGTCGTTGCAGCGTTGGCCGTCACTGCCGTCGTGTTGGCGTACAACTCCCCCGAGGCGTACGGCGCCGTCATCAACCTCCTGATCCCGCCGGTGCTGATCCTGGCGTGGGGGGCTCTCGATCGCCCGGGTGCCTCTCGATTTGCCGGAGCCGGCGCAATTCTCGGGACGGGCCTGTTCCTCGGTTTCGCCGCAACCGTCTACACGCTGTACCTCGGATTCGCCGCATTCGCCGTGACTCTGATGGCAGTCGTTGCCGCAGTACTTGCCGCCCGCGCTCAGAACACGTGGAAAGCCGCACTGGGTCCCCTTGTCAGGCTCGCCGCAATCGCGATGATCTCGGGTTTGGTCGCTCTGACGGTCTGGGCGCCCTACCTGTTGAAGGCACTCTCGGGTGCCACTGCAGAATCCGGCACGGCAATGCACTACCTCCCCGATTCCGGTGCGGTACTGCCCTTCCCGATGCTGAGCTTCACCCTCGTCGGCGGACTGTGCCTACTCGGCACGGTCTGGCTGATTTCTCGTTTCCTCTTCTCCCGCCGCGCCCGGGCACTCGGTATCGGTGTCATTGCCGTGTATCTGTGGGCACTGCTGTCGATGACGTTCACCGTTGCCGGCAGTACGCTCCTCGGTTTCCGACTGGAGCCGGTTCTGATCGGACTCCTTGCCGCCGCCGGCGTGTTCGGATTCTTCGAGTTCGCCGGTTGGATCGTCCTGGCCACCAGCGAAAATCCCCGCGTCAAAGCGGTACTGGTTGCACTCGGTGTCATCGGAGCCATCGCCTTCGCGCAGAACATCCCGCAGGTGCTGGCGCCGGATATCGCTGTGGCATACAGCGATACCGACGGCAACGGCGAGCGCGGGGACAAGCGACCTCCAGGGGCCGAAGCCAATTACGCGGACATCGACCGGATCATCCGCGAACAGTTGGGACGTGAACCCCATGACACGGTGGTACTCACCGCCGACATCGGCTTCCTGAGCTTCTACCCGTACTTCGGTTTCCAAGGGCTGACGTCGCACTACGCAAACCCCCTCGCCGATTTCCGTGCCCGCGCCGCACTGATCGAGCAGTGGTCGGAACTGAAGACCCCTGACGAACTGATAGCTGCGCTGGACGCGTCGCCGTGGCGCAGTCCCGACGCCTTCGTCTTCCGCCAGGGCGCCGACGGGTACACACTGCGGTTGGCCGAGGATGTCTACCCCAACGACCCGAACGTCCGCCGCTACACGGTCACGTTCCCCAAGGAACTGTTCGACGATCCTCGTTTCACAGTCACCGAGCAGGGCCCGTTTGTGGTCGTTACCCGCTCTGACGCGATCTAACCAGGAGATACGTCACAAAAGGCTTACCGTCGGGGTCGTTGACGCGACCCCGACGCACCCCTAACTTCATACCGTGACCCGAACCGATGCCCGAGCGGCAATGATCGATGCAGCCGAGCGTCTGGTTGCCGAACGAGGTCTGGCCGCTCTGACGCTTCGTGATGTTCAGACCGAAGCCGGACAGGCCAACAAATCGGCTGCGCAGTATCACTTCGGTTCACGTGAAGGTTTGCTGGCGGCCGTCGTCGAGTCCAGAATGCGACCTGCCGGTGAGCGTCGACGCGAGTTGCTCGACACGATCGATCTCGACGCGAATCCACCGACGATGCGTGCCCTCGTCGAGGCTCTCGTCCTGCCGTTGGCGGAACAGACCATCTACCGCGAGGGCACGTTGTACGCACGGTTCCTGGTGCAGTCGATCTTCGACCCGGCCATGTCGTCGACCATCCGTGATCACATGCAGGCCGAGAGTTTCCGCGAAGTTCAGCGGCGGATAGTCACTGCGTCCTCGTTGCCGGCAGAGATCGCCGAACTTCGGGCGGCAACTCTGACCGTGCTCGCCGTCGTCACTTTTGCCACGTGGGAGGGTCGCGTCGACAGCCGAGAACGTGCTCACGTAATTGTTGCCGACCTGATCGAAAGTTGCCTCGGAGCACTCTCGGCCCCGGCTGCGCAAATCTGACACGCTGTCCGGCGAGTTTGTTTCCGAAACTGCCGGGGTACTCAGCCCCTCCAAGCGCAGTCGAGCAAACGGCCGCATCAACCACCGGCGGGGTAGGTGATGACAGTGAGCGAACTCGTTACGCAAAGCCGCGAGCTTGTACCGCATCGTGCAGTTCTCGATTCCGCAGAACATGTTCTGGTCATTGCGCGCGGCAAACCGTTCGGGCGCGAGCAGGCCTTCCACGAAGTGTTGAGCGTCGCGATTCGCAATCGCATCGAAGTACTCACCCTGGCAAGGGCTCTCATCGACGTTTCCGAGTCCCGCGACTACCGCGCGATCCCGACCGACACCGCACACACCGTTGCGGTGCTCGAATGGGGTGAGCTACTCGAGATCCCGACCGAACACCACGAGAAGTCCAGAGCCGAATCGGCTGGAGACGCCGATGAAACGAACGACTTCGACGATCCGATCGAGCCGGAGTATCTGGTCGAGACCGACGTGGGAGGACGCGTCGTCTTCGTCGCCCTCGCGTTCACGATCGGCGGGATAGTCGGATTCTTCGCGCACGACTGGGCGCTTCTGCTTCTGATCACCGCCGTGTACCTCGTGTGGATCGCGGCACGGCTGGTCGCGAAACTCGTCAGTGTTTCCCGCAGTGCCCATTGGGCGGACGCCGAGCCTATTCGTGGCACCGATTCGACAACTCACAACGCGGAACGCTCCCACCACCACGCTGTTGCAGCGTGAGGGCGGGAGCGCCGGTACTGCACTACAACCGTTGCGGCACACCGTAAGTGACGACGGTATCGCCATTCGACGTGACAGCCTTCGCGTAGGGCCTGATGGTTACCGGCCCGATTGCTCCCTGTACGTATCCGTGAACTCCGGAGAGCCGGACGGCTGCTTCAGGTCCGTCGAATTCCTGGTCTTCGAGTAGCGCGACGTCGGTGATACCGCCCGGCGCCAGATCGACGTCCAGTTCCTGTGAAGGAATGATGTCGCCGCCGATGGCGAACCCGTTCGAAATGTCCAGGCCCAGTTCGAAGTCCGGAACCAGACCGATACCGAGGTTCGTTCCGCTCTCGACTGCCCAGTCGAGGCCGGGACTGTTGAGAACAACCGTCGCACCGGTCAGCGCGATCGGATAGCCGATCTGATAACCGATAGTCAGCTTCGTTCCGGTGAAGCTTGCCGCGTCCGGCCCGTCGATCTTCACGCCGGCAACCCCGTCGTGGAAGAACTCGACGCTCAGCGGTGAGCTGTCGAGAGGCGGAAAGACGTGGATAGCGGTATCAGCCTGATAGACCTCTATCCGATTTCCTTTGACGTCGGTGATCGAACTGGTGTTGTCGACGCCTGCCGACGCCGTCCCACCCCCCAGGACAACGGCCAGTAAGGCCACTGCTCCCACTGCGCTACTGCGAACTGCTGTCTTCGACATGCACAAGCACCATCCCATCCGGTATAGGCCCCGGACGTTGGTTCCAACTCTTCGTCGAGGATGGGATTCGTCGGGGCTGCCTGAACAAACGCGAGCAAGATCCTTGTTGCGATACCCCGGTCACGAACCCGTCAAACGATGCACGAAAACATTACTTTCCGGACAAGTCGGGTGGCCCGGTTTGTCCCGTCGACTGCGCCCGCTCGCGGACGCGAACCGTTTTGTTCGTTACTCTGACAGAGGAAGTTATCGAATCGAGACCTAAATAGGCCACCCCGAACTTCTGAGAACTGCCACTTCAGGGATGGGCGCCAGAACCGAAAGGCACCGACTGCATGACCGAGACCTTGCCCGACGTCCAACTGCTCGAAGAAGCACGTCCAGGGCGAGTCCGTTCAGCAGTGCGGCGCTCGGTCGTCCAGCGCGGGCGTCTTGTCGACCTCGCGATCATGGCGACGTTCACCGTTGCGGCGATCTACGTGATGTCGAACCTGTGGAGCGATCTGCAGTCCGGCTATCTGTTCAACGCGGGCCGCGACCAGGCCATGTGGGAATGGTTCTTCGCCGATACCGCTCACGCCCTCGCCCAGTTCCGCAGCCCGCTGTTCAGTGACCTGCAGAATTACCCGCTCGGCGTGAACCTGATGGCCAACACCGCGATGTTCGGCATCAGCATCCCGCTGGCCCCGATCACGCTGATCTTCGGACCGACGGCCACGTATGCGATCGGGCTGACCGCCGGACTCGGCGGCACTGCCATCGCTTGGTACTGGGCATTCTCGCGGCACGTACTTACCGGCGTCTCCGTCCGCTCCAAGATCGCGGCCGCCGTCGGAGCGGGGTTCTGCGGATTTGCGCCCGCCATGATCTCGCATGCCAACGGCCACCCGAACTTCGTCGCGTTCTTCGTCCTTCCGTTCATCTTCTTGCAGGTAGTGCGCATCTCGAACGGCAAGCGTCCGGTTCGCGACGGAATCGTTCTCGGCCTACTCGTCGCGTGGCAGATCTTCCTCGGCGAAGAGCCGCTCCTCATCTTCACGATGTCAGCCATGGTGTTCGGCGCCGCCTATGCACTGCCTGACCTGGCCAAGTCGCGCCAGGCGATCAAGCGCGCGATGCCCGGTCTCGTGATCGGCGGCGCGGTCACACTCCTGATCACCGCGGTGCCGCTGTGGTCGCAGTTCTTCGGCCCTGCGAGCTACGACGGCGTCTCGCACGGTCAGGCCGGCAACGACACCGCTGCACTCACCACGTTCCCGACCGAATCGGTCGCGGGCGATCCCGAGGGCGCGGAGTTCCGGATGAACCCGACCGAGGAGAACGCGTACTTCGGATGGCCGTTGGTGCTCCTGCTTCTCGGCGCAACGGTGTGGCTGTGGCGCATCCGCCTGACCCGCGCTGCCGCCGCCGTGATCGTGGTGATGGGTGTGCTCTCGCTCGGTTCCGAACTGACCATCGACGGTGACAAGACCGGCATCACCCTGCCGTGGAAACTCCTCGCCGACTTGCCGTTGTTCGAATCGGTACTCGAATCCCGATTCGCGATGGGCGCGATTCCGGCGATCGGGCTGCTGCTCACCCTCGGCACGTACCGCGCTTTTGTCGAACTTCGTGGACCGCGCCGCACGGCCGCCGGTGTCTGGCTGGTGGCACTCGCCGTCGCGATGATTCCCCTGATCCCGACTCCCATCGACGCCGATCAGCGATCTGCGACGCCCGAATTCATCACCAGCGGCTCGTGGGAGAACTACGTCAGCGACGGCACCCTGGTGACGGTCCCCGTCGCGAGCGCCGAAGACGCCCGCGCACTGAGCTGGCAGGTCGACGCCGACTTCGGCTTCCCCATCGCCGGCGGGTACTTCGTCGGCCCGGATTCGAAGACCCGCGCCGGAATCTACGGCGCCGAGTCCCGGCCCACCTCGACCCTGCTGGTCAATGCCAAACAAACCGGCAAGGTCCCGTTGATCGATGTGGGCACCAGAGCGAACGCCCTGACCGACCTGCGGTACTGGCACGCCGACGTACTGGTGCTTCCCCGATTCTCCGGCGACGACGCCCTGCGCCACACGGTCGACGAGCTGGTCGGCTTCGACGCCAAGCGCGTCGACGACGTGTGGGTGTGGGACGTACGAGACCTCGTGAGCGGCAAGACCTCCAACCAGAGCTAAGCGGGTTGATCAGCGGGTCATGATCACCGGACCGTCTTCGGTGATCGCGACAGTGTGCTCGCTGTGCGCAGCCCTGGCGCCCGAAACGGTGCGAAGGGTCCACCCGTCGGCGTCGTGCCGGTAGTCGTCGGTTCCGTCGGCGATGAGCATCGGTTCGATGGCGATGACCAGGCCGGGCCGTAGCCGGAAGCCTTTGCCTGCTCGGCCTTCGTTGGGCACGTCCGGGCCTTCGTGCATCTCGCGGCCGATGCCGTGCCCACCGTGATCGGCGAGCATTCCGTATCCGAGGCCGCGCGCGTACTGTCCGATCGCGGCACCGATGTCGCCCAATCGGTTTCCGGGCTGGGCGGCGGCAATGCCACGGGCTAGTGCCTCATCGGTCGCGTCGATCAGTGCCTGATCCTCACTACTTCCCTGTCCGACGGTGAAGCTGATGGCAGAATCGCCGCACCAGCCGTCGAGTCTCGCACCGCAGTCGATACTGACCAGGTCACCGTCACGGAGTCGGTACCCATTCGGGATACCGTGCACCACAGCATCGTTCACACTGATGCAGGCGACGCCGGGAAAGGGTATCGGCGCCGTCGCCGGCCGGTAATTCAAGAACAGCGCCGAGGCGCCGGCAGCCGAAATGACCTCCGCGGCAACGGCGTCCAATTCGAGCAACGTCACTCCGACGCTTGCCGCCTCACGCGCCGCAGCCAGCGCCTGCGCGGTGATTCTCCCCGCCGCCGCCATCGCGTCGATTTCCCCTGCGGTCTTGATTTCGACCATCTCGAACACCTTCCTTGTCGAATAACTATACCGGTATTACTATAAGCACATGGTGCGCGTGCCGCTGACGGCGGAAGAACTCGAACGAGGACTAAGACTGGGTGAACTCCTGCGATCGGCGCGGGGGGACCGAAGCATGGTTCAGGTAGCGCTCGACGCCGGTATCTCCGTCGAAACGCTGCGCAAGATCGAAACCGGACGCATCGCGACACCCGCCTTCTTCACCATCAGCGCGGTCGCGGAAGTGTTGGGTATTTCACTCGACACCATCGCCCGAACACTTGAAACACCACAATCCGAACAGGAAGTTGCATCCTGAGTAGTTCTCTCAGGATGTGTGGGCCCGCACTCGCCTAACATCGTTCCTTGTGCCGTCTGAAGTAGTAGTGCCCCCGAAACCCGTGCCCACTGGCCCCGAAGCTCCCCGAGAATCGGATTCCCAGAGAGTCCGGACGGCACGACTCATCGCGATAGTCACCGGCCTTCTTGGCCTGCTTCTTGCACTCGCGACGCCGTTCCTGCCCGTCAAGCAGGAAGCCGCGAGCATCGACTGGCCGCAGGGTGGGACCGTCAACAGCGTCTCGTCGCCGCTGATCTCCTACTCGCCCACATCGCTCGACATCAGCATTCCCTGTTCCACCCTGGACCAATTGGGCGGCAGCGGCGGCACACTGCTCTCGACCATGCCGAACGGTGCGCCGGACCGAAACGCCCGCGGCCTCACCGTCCGCGCCACTGCCGACCGCCTGGAAGCACTCACTCGCGATTCGGTGCTGATCTCGGCTCCGCTCGATCAACTGAGCGGGTGCACGGCGATCACCATCACGACCAACTCCGAGCAGACCGTCGCGGCGGTCACCGGAATCGACGGCGTCGGCACCACCCTGACCGGTGACTACCGCCCACAGGTTGTCGGCATCTTCACCGACCTGCAGGGCGCAGCGCCCGCCGGATTGTCTGCCCACATGGACGTCGACTCGCGGTTCTCGTCCAGCCCCACACTTCTCAAACTGTTCGCGATGATCGTCGCCGCACTCTCGACCGTCGTCTCGCTGTACGCACTGCACCGGATCGACGGCGTCGACGGCCGTCGTGCCCGGCGGTTCCTTCCGGCACGGTGGTGGAAGTTCACCGGCATCGACGCCCTGGTGATCGGCACGCTGGCGCTCTGGCATGTGTTCGGCGCCAACACTTCCGACGACGGTTATCTGCTCGGCATGGCCAGAGTCTCGGAGCACTCCGGGTACATGGCGAACTACTTCCGTTGGTTCGGCGTCCCCGAAGCGCCGTTCGGTTGGTACTACGACGTGCTGGCGCTGTTCGCGAAGGTCAGCACCGCGAGCATGTGGATGCGCCTGCCCGCGTTGATCGCCGGCATTCTGTGCTGGATGGTCATCAGCCGCGAGGTGATACCGCGACTCGGTGTTGCGGTGCGCCGCAACAAGGTTGCCATCTGGACGGGAGGGCTCGTGTTCCTTGCCTTCTGGTTGCCGTACAACAACGGCCTGCGTCCCGAACCCATCATTGCCCTCGGCGCCCTGCTCACGTGGTGCTCCATCGAGCGCGCCATCGCCACCGGACGTCTGTTGCCCGCCGCGATGGCCGTGCTGATCGCCGCATTCTCGCTGGCCGCCGGGCCTTCCGGGCTGATCGCCATCGGCGCGCTGATCGCCGGAGCCCGGCCGATCCTGCAGATCCTGATCGCCCGCGGCAAACGCGTCGGCTTCCTGTCCCAGGTCATGCCGATCCTCGCAGCCGGAACCGTGGTTCTTGTCGCAGTCTTCGCAGATCAAACCCTCGCAACGGTTCTCGAATCCACCAGGGTGCGAACCGCCGTCGGGCCGAACGTTCCGTGGTTCGAGGAGCGGTTGCGGTGGGACGCACTGATGACCATCTCCCCCGACGGCTCACTCGCACGCCGCTTCGGCATGTTCGTCATGATCGTCGGACTCGTCTTCTGCGTCATGATGATCCTGCGCAAGGGCCGGATCCCCGGCACCGCGATCGGGCCCTCGCGCCGAATCCTCGGCATCGTGTTCGCGTCGCTGCTCCTGATGCAGTTCACCCCCACCAAGTGGACCCACCACTTCGGTGTGTACGCCGGTCTGGCCGCTACGGTTGCCGTGCTCGCCGCTGTCGGCGTGAGTGCGTCGAGCATGCGTTCCAAACGAAACCGCGCGCTGTTCGCCGCGGGCATCCTGTTCATCCTCGCTGTGGCGTTCACCAGCTCCAACGGCTGGTGGTATGTCTCGAGTTACGGCGTGCCGTGGTGGGACAAGCCGCCGTCAATCGCCGGCAAGGGATTCTCGACGGGTTTCCTCGGCCTCACGATCCTCGCCCTGCTGCTGGCAGCCTGGTACCACGTCATGGAGCCGCGCGAGCGAAACGGCACAGAAGACAGCGTCAAGAAGACAAGGCGACTTCGCCTTCTCGCCCCGTCACCGTTGACCATCGCGGCCGGAGCCGTCGTGCTCTTCGAGGTGCTGTCCCTACTCAAGGGAGCGGTCGCTCAGTACCCCGCGTACTCGATCGGCAAGTCCAACATCGAATCCGTCTTCGGCGGAAGCTGCGGTCTCGCGGGTGAGGTACTCGTGGAGTCCGATCCCAACACCGGCGTCCTGCAATTGGTGGACAGGCCCACCGACCTCGCCGGCGCCGGAGCTTTCGGTGCAAGCGAATCGACCGGATTCTCGCCGGACGGAGTCGCCGGCGACCTCACCGCAGACGCCGAGGACTCGACGGCGGGCAGTGCAAACAGCCTCGACACCACGACCTCTCAGTCCGGCACCACCAGCACGCCCGGAACCGGATCCGGAACCGCTGGCGGCTCGCAGTCGACCTCGGGCGTCAACGGCAGCAACGTCGCGCTCCCGTTCGGGCTCGACCCCGCAAAAACGCCGGTGCTCGGTAGTTACGGAGCGCCCCAGAACGCGTCACTGACCACAGGTTGGTACTCACTGCCCGAGCGCAACGACGCCGCACCGCTCCTCACGGTCGCCGCGGCCGGACGAATCCGCTACGTCAACTCCGACGGCATCGTCACCCCCGGCGCGGTCTTGCAGGTCGAGTACGGCAAGAAGCAGGCCGACGGAAGCGTTGACGCGCTGGGACGAGTCGATCCGATCGACATCGGCCCGTCGCCGTCGTGGCGCAACCTGCGCGTTCCGATGGATCAACTGCCCGCAGACGCCGACACCGTGCGTCTGGTGGCCAGTGACACCGACATCAGTGCCGACCAGTGGCTGGCGGTGACACCGCCGCGAGTGCCGACCATGCGCACGCTGCAGGACGTCGTCGGATCCACCGATCCGGTGCTGATGGACTGGGCCGTCGGTCTGGCCTTCCCGTGCCAACGTCCGGTCGATCATCTGTACGGCGTCGCCGAGATCCCCGAGTGGCGCATTCTGCCCGACCGCATCGGCGCGGAGTCCACCAACGCCTGGCAGGACCACTACGGCGGCGGACCGCTCGGTTGGACCAGCGAACTGCTCTCGGCCAGGGCATTGCCCACCTACCTGGACAACGACTGGGATCGTGACTGGGGTTCGCTCGAGCAGTACACACCGCTCGATCCGGACGCAGTTCCCGCGCAAATGAACGTCACCACCGAGACCCGGTCGGGCACCTGGACACCGGGCCCGATTCGTTACCAGTCGTAACTGTTACGCGTGGACCTACCAACCACCCAGGCACGGTAGGTCCACGCTCAGCCCTGACATACCATCGGTAGCCGTGCCCGACGCCGTGACAGCTTCACCCCAGACTTCGAGTTCGCCGCCTCCTGCTGGTCAGGATGCCCGCGAGCGTTTCCATCGCACTCGATGGGTTGCGATCATCGCCGGCTTGCTCGGCTTCGTACTCGCACTGGCAACTCCGCTGCTTCCTGTCGTGCAGACGACGGCGACGGTCAACTGGCCACAGAACGGCGTGATCGGCGACGTCGAGGCACCGCTGATGGCGCAGGTTCCCATCGACGTCAACGCGTCGATCCCCTGCACCGCGGTCAGCTCGCTCCCCGAGGGCGGCGGCATCCTGATGTCGACGGCACCTGCTCAGGGCGACGGCGCCGCGCTCTCGTCGATGTTCGTCCGCGTGTCCGCTACCAGCGTCGACGTGCTAGATCGCAACGTCGTCGTCGCTTCGGCAGCGCGCGAGGACGTCGAGTCGAGTCGCTGCGGCGCCATCGCGTTCAGCTCTGACGTCAACCGGACCTCGGCAGAGTTCGTCGGCCTGACGTATCCCGACGGCAACCCGATTCGTGGCCAGCTCGACGGCGACTTCCGCCCGCAGGTGGTCGGCGTCTTCAGCGACCTGCCCGACGGCGCTGCCCCCGAGGGGCTCGGCTTCTCGATGACGATCGACTCGCGTTTCTCGTCGAGCCCCAGCGTCTTGAAGCTGGTCGCGATGATCGTGGCAGTCCTCTCGACCATCGTCGCGCTGGTCGCCCTGGCTCGCCTCGACGGCACCGACGGCCGCAAGCACCGACGCTTCCTGCCCGAACGCTGGTGGAAGTTCTCCGGTATCGACGGAGTTGTGGTCGGCACGCTGGTCGTCTGGCACTTCATCGGCGCGAACACCGCCGACGACGGTTATCTCCTGACCATGGCCCGAGTCTCGCCGGACGCGGGATACATGGCCAACTACTTCCGTTGGTTCGGCGTTCCCGAGGCCCCGTTCGGCTGGTACTACGAAGTCCTGGCCGTGATGGCGAAGATCTCGACGGCGAGCCCGTTCATGCGTCTGCCCGCTCTGCTCGCCGGAATCCTCTGCTGGATGGTGATCAGCCGCGAGGTCGTCCCGCGTCTCGGCCGGGCGGTCCGCCGGAGCAACGTCGCCCTCTGGACCGGCGGTCTGGTATTCCTGTCCTTCTGGCTGGCGTACAACAACGGTCTTCGCCCCGAGCCCATCGTGGCTCTCGGCGCACTGCTCACCTGGTGCTCCATCGAGCGCGCCATCGCCACCGGACGTCTGTTGCCCGCGGCCACGGCAATCTTGATCGGCGCCTTCACTCTTGCCGCCGCACCCACCGGATTGATGTGTATCGCAGCCCTTCTCGCCGGTGTGCGCCCGTTGGTGCGCATCGTCGTCAAGCGTCACCGACTGGTCGGCACACTGCCGCTTCTCGCTCCGATCGCCGCTGCCGGAACCATCGTGCTGGTGGTCATCTTCGCCGACCAGACCTTCGCCGGCGTCATGGAAGCCACGCGCGTCCGAACGATCATCGGCCCCAATCTCGAGTGGTACCAGGACTTCCTGCGCTACTACTACCTCTTCGTCCAGACGGTCGACGGCTCGGTTGCCCGACGCTTCGCGTTCTTGACGATGATCCTGTGCCTCTTCACGACGCTCTTCGTGTTGTTGCGCCGCGGCCGCGTCCCCGGCGCGGCAACCGGTCCGTCGTGGCGCCTGGTCGGCGTCGTCTTCGGCACGATGTTCCTGATGATGTTCAACCCCACCAAGTGGACTCACCACTTCGGTGCGTATGCAGGCATCGCTGGTTCTCTCGCCGCGCTGACCGCCGTGGCAGTGTCCGCGTCTGCCCTGCGCTCGCGTCGCAACCGATCGGTGTTCGTGGCCGGGCTGCTCCTGATGCTCGCGTTGACGTTCGCCGGCATCAACGGCTACTGGTACGTCTCGAGTTACGGCGTGCCGTGGTTCGACAAGACCATCTCCTACGACGGCCGTGAATCCAACACACTGTTCCTCGCGCTCTTTGCTCTCGCCTTGGCCTTTGCCGCCTGGCAGTACCTGCGTGAGGGATTTGCAGCCCCGCCCGAGAAGCCGAACACGGCCAAGGGCAGACGAATTCGCAAGTTCGCGGCTGCTCCGCTCACCGTGATCGCCGGTCTGATGGTCCTGTTCGAGGTGCTCTCACTACTCAAGGGCGCTGTGTCGCAGTACCCGGCGTACTCGCTGGGCCGAAGCAACATCGAGGCACTCGCGGGCAAGACCTGCGGCATGGCCGAGGACGTTCTGGTCGAGACCGACGTCAATTCTGGAAATCTGCGGCCTCTGCCCGCTCCCGGATTCAACGCCGAGGATCCGTTGTCCGGAGTCGATTCGAAGGGCTTCTCCCCCAATGGGGTTCCCAGCGATCTGACCGCCGATTACATCGAAGTCAAGCAGGGCATGGGTAATACCGACAGCCAGAGTGTCGGCCCCACCTTCGCCACCGGTTCCGGCGCCGGAACCAGCGGCGGCACCGGTAACCTCGGCGTCAACGGCAGCACGGCCAAGCTCCCCTTCGGCCTCGATCCGTCGAAGACACCGGTCATGGGCAGCTACCAGCCCGGCGTGCAGGAACCTGCTTCCCTCATCTCGAGTTGGTACGGATTGCCCACTCGCAGTGAAGAATCACCGCTGGTGGTCATGTCCGTAGCGGGCCGCGTGTGGTCCGTCGACAACACCGGTGCGATCACGTACGGCCAGTCGCTTCTGGTCGAGTACGGCAAGACTCAGCCCGACGGAACAGTGCAGGTTCAGGGTTCGTACATGCCGCGAGACATCGGCCCGGCGCCGTCGTGGCGCAACGTCCGTATCCCGATCGACGAACTCGCGCCAGATGCCGATGCCGTTCGGGTGGTCGCGTTCGATCCCAACCTCACGGGCGATCAGTGGATGGCATTCACGCCGCCGCGCGTGCCCAAGCTCGAGTCCCTGGACTCGTACATCGGCAGCGAGCAGCCGGTCCTCCTGGACTGGGCTGTCGGCCTTCAGTTCCCGTGCCAACGTCCGTTCACACATCAGAACGGTGTGGCCGAGATGCCGAACTTCCGCATCCTCCCGGACCGTCCTCTGGCCGTCAGCTCCACCGATACCTGGCAGTCCGCGGACAACGGTGGACCGCTCGGATTCACCGAGGTCCTCGCCGGTGCTACGACGGTTCCGACGTACCTGAAGGACGACTGGGCACGGGACTGGGGATCACTCGAGCGCTACGACCGGTACTTCCCGAATGCTGTTCCGGCAGAGGTGGAGACGGGCACCGCAACCCGCTCGGGCATGTGGATGCCCGGCGAGATGCGAGTGCACTAGCCTGCGCTACCTACTCGGGTGACTGCTCGGGTGCGACGTACGGAGACGGCCGAGACCGCTCCGACAACGACGACGCACCCGAGTAGTTGCCCAACGCCTGGCCGTTCGCCGAGCAGCACAACCGCCAGCAGTACGGCGAGGACCGGTTGCATGAGCAGGAGCGTCGCGCCCACCTCGGCGGGAAGCCGAGGGAGCGAGTGCCCCATCAGCATCCAGCCGAACACCTGGCCGACCAGCGCCAGTGCCGCGAGCCAGCCGAACGCTTCCCAACCCGGGACGAAATCGATCCGGCCCCACAGTGATCCGATGACGGAGCCGGCGATGCCCGCGGATGTCGTCGAGATCAACACCTGGCTCGCGGCCCGATCCGCCTCGCCCGTACGACCGACCACGAAGATGTAGCCGCCGTACGCGATTCCGGAGACGAGCGAGAGCGCCGTTCCCCACAGCAGGTCGTCGCCGGTTCCCCCGCCCCCGAACACGCCGCCCGCCAAGGCGATTCCCGTGAACATGAACGGTAGGGCGAAGACGAAGCGCATCGGCACCCGATTGCCGAACACCAACCAGGACAGTGCGGGCACCACAATCACCTGCACGTTCACGACGACGCTCGCCATACCCGCGCCGATCATCAGAATCGACTGCGACCACAACGCGAAATCCAGTCCGAGCAACAGACCGCCGAGCACCTGCAGAACGGCTGCCCGCCGGCTCGGCTTGCCCACCCGGCGGTACTCTCGCCACGCCAACCACAACAGCGGCGGCAAGGCCAGGAAGCAACGGAAGAAGACGGCCGTCGAGGGCCCGACATCGGCCAGCTTGATGAGGAGCGAACTGATCGAGATCGCGGCTGCGCCTCCGACGACCAGCAATCGAGGGTCGATGCGCCCCCGAGGAGTTCTGGTGGGTTTCGGTGTCTGCGCAGTCACGGAGGTCAGAGTGGTCACTCGACAATGTTCCTGCCGCTAACTATTCAGCACAAGCAAATGTTCAGACCATATATTCGGTAGCATTACTACTGTGTTGAATCTCGAAAGACTTCGCGCCCTGCACTCTGTCGCCGAGAACGGATCAGTAGCGGCTGCCGCCCGCACCTTGCATGTCACACCCTCCGGAATTTCGCAGCAGTTGAACAAGCTCGAGCGCGAGGTCGGTGTTCCGCTCCTCGAACCGCAGGGCCGCGGTGTACGACTCACCGAAGCGGGCCGGATCCTCGCGCGCCGAACCGCAGAGGTTCTCTCGACGCTCGCCCAGGCCGAGGCGGAAATCGCGTCGCTGCAGAGCGAGGTGACGGGCCGCGTACGCATCGGGGCCCTGGTCTCCCCCAGCAGGACAGTGCTGCCGCGAGCCATCGCCGAGATCAGGCACGCGCACCCCCAGCTCGAAATCACCTTCAACGAAGGCGAATCCGAAGAACTCCTCCCCGCACTGATTCGCCGCGACCTCGACGTCGTGGTGGTCGACAGTTGGAGCACTCTGCCCGTCGAACTTCCCGACGGAGTCTCCTTCACGCCCGTGTACGACGACGTGGCGCTGCTCGCTCTCCCCGCGTCACATCCGCTGGCGGAGAACAAGGTCGTCGCACTGAGCGAGCTGTCCGAGCATGCCTGGGCGACGTGGACCCGGGGAACGGATTTTCACACCTTCACCGTCAGGACCCTGCGCGCGCAGGGGTTCGACCCACGAATCGAGTACGAGGTCGCCGAGTTTCCCACCCAGGTCGAATTCGTAGCTCAGGGCCTCGCCGTCGCTTTGATCCCGCGCCTGGCGAGAGTTGTACCACCGGAAGGTGTTCGAATGCTCGACACCCTTCCGCCGCTGGGCCGCGACATCTACCTCGCCTGGCGGACCGACAGCGAAAGACCTGCCGTCCTGGCGGCGATAGAAGCGCTACGCCGCCAGTTCGACGCCCTCGGTGACAAGAAGAATTAGAGCGGCATCAAGTTGTGCTTGCGCGGGTTCTTGAAGATCGTCTTGTCCTTGAGCAACTTCAGAGCCTTGCGGATTTCGAGACGCGTCTGCGAAGGCTCGATCACCGCGTCGATGTATCCGCGCTCAGCCGCGATGTACGGCGTCGCGACGAACTCGTTGTAGAAGTTGATCAACTGAGCACGCACCGCGGGTGCGTTCTCTCCCGCCTCGGCGAGCTGACGACGTCCCATGATGTTGACGGCACCCTCGGCACCCATCACGGCGATACGAGCGGTCGGCCACGCGAGGTTGATGTCGGCACCGAGCTGCTTGCAACCCATGACGGCATAACCGCCGCCGTACGCCTTACGAACCACCACAGTCACCTTCGGGACAGTGGCTTCGATGTATGCGAACAGGAATCGCCCGCCGCGCTTGATGACACCGACCTTTTCCTGATCGACGCCGGGAAGAAAGCCTGGTGTGTCGACGACAAAAACGAGCGGGATACTGAAAGCGTCGCACAGGCGCACAAAATGGGCAGCCTTGTCGGAGCTGTCCGCATCGAGGGCGCCACTGAGGTACGTGGGCTGGTTGGCCACGACACCGACGGGCAGGCCGTCGACGCGGGAGAACCCGGTTATCACGTTGTGCGCGACCTGGGCTCCGATTTCATGGAAGGTTCCGTCGTCGAAGATCCGCAGAATGATGTCGTGCATGTCGTAGCCGGCATTGTCGGCATCCGGCATGAAGGCGTTGAGTTCGAGATCCGACTCGGTGATCTCGGGTTCGAGACCCGGGTTGATCAACGGCGCCTTCTCCGTGCACGAGGACGGCATGAAGCTCAGGTACTCACGCACCCAGTCGAATGCAGCCTTCTCGTCGGGAGCGACGTGATGGATGTTTCCGTACTCCGCCTGCTTGCGCGCTCCGCCCAGATCCTCGAGGCTGACCTCTTCGCCGGTGACCGACTTGATGACGTCGGGTCCGGTGACGAACATGTACGACTCTTCGGTCGCGACCACGACGTCGGTGTTGATCGGTGCGTACACGGCACCGCCGGCGCACTTACCGAGGATGACCGAGATCTGTGGGCAGACGCCGGACAAGGGCTCCTGACGTGAACCCATGTTGGCGTACCAGGCCAATGAGGAAACGGCATCCTGGATTCGAGCTCCACCGGAATCGTTGATACCGACGACCGGGCAGCCCACCTTCAGTGCAAAATCGTTGACGGCGGCGACCTTACGACCGAACATCTCTCCGGCGGCACCGCCGAACACAGTCTGATCGTGCGCGAACACGGCAACCGGACGCCCGTCGACAGTTCCGTGACCGGTCATGACGCCGTCGCTGTACGGGTTGTCCTCGCCCGCCATCTTCACCAGGGCGCCGACCTCGACGAAGCTACCGGGATCGAGCAACATGTCGATGCGCTGGCGCGGCGTACTGTGCCCTGCTGCATCGCGCTTCGCAATGGCCCGAGCCGAGCCGGGTTCCTTTGCCTTCTCCAACTTTTCGCGGAGTTCAGCGAGCTTCTCCGCGGTGGTTGTCGTCACTTCTGAACTCCGGTTTCCGCTGCTTTGGTCTGAGCTGTCTCGATCTGGGCCAGCTTGGTGGTGAGGTCTGCCGCAACCTTCGCGATGTACGGCTCGTCGACGATCTGCAGGTGGTCCCCGCCGATGTAGACGACCTCGAGGTTCTTCACGTAGTCACCCCAACCACCATCTGCCTTGCGGGTCTTGAATGCAGGCTCGAGCGTCATCAACTCGTCGTGGTACTTGTCGGCCATGTAGAGCACGACGTCGCCGTCGTAGCTGCTGAACTCGGCCGTCTGGATGGCGCGGTTGTCCAACCACGATGTCCGCTGATGCTCGATGATGCCGCCGGGAATCTTGGCGCCGCTCATCTTGATCATGTCCATCAAGATCTGGATCTGATCCTCGTCCGCTTCGGTGGAGGCCAGAACGTCAAGCGGCAGCGGAACATCCAGGTTGTAGGTGCGCTTGGCGAACTTGCCGTAGCGCTCCCAACGCTTGCGTCGTTCCGCCTCGGTGTCCGGCACGACCTCGCCGGCCATGACGGTGTCGAGAAGTCCGACCACACGCACGTCGGCGCCCTGCTCACGCAGCAACTTCGCGACCGCATACGACATCACGCCGCCGAACGACCAGCCACACAGTACGTACGGTCCGTCGCCCTGGATCTCACGCAGCAGAGGAACGTAAGCAGCAGCACGGGTTTCGATCGAGCCCTCGACCCGCTCGAACCCGTACATCGGCGTGCCGGCGGGCAGGCGCTTGAGCAAAGGCTCGTACGTCACCGTCGAACCACCGGCAGCATGGAAGACGAATACCGGTACGGCAGTGGAACCTTCGGGACGGGCACGCAGAGTGCGTACGAGTCCGTCGATCTTGCCGTCGTCCTCGAGGTACTGGCGCACGACGTCCGCGAGCTCTTCGATGGTGGTGGAATCGAGAACGTCGTCGAGAGTGATCTCGCCGCCCGCACGCTCGGAAAGCCGAGCAGCAAGCTTCTCGGCGACCTCGTCACCGACGATCGGCAGATCGTTGAAAATACCCTTGGCGGACTTCCCGGTGACGACGGCCCACGTCGCAAACGTCAAGCGCTCGGCCGCATCTCGCGGCGGAACATCGGAGCCGGCATCGTCGGCAGTTCCGGCTCGAGAAGGATCGGAAGGCGCAGCAGCAACCGGAGCAGTCGCCGGCAGTTCCACCGACTCCTCAGCGGGAGCAGCGTCCTCGTCAGCCGCATCGGCTGCCAACTTCTCGGCAGCCTGCTTGTCGGCCATCGCCTGAACCTCTTCGCGATTGTCGATCGCGTAGCGCAGGTACTTGTTGACCTCGTTGAGGCTCGCGTCCTTGACTGCCTGGAGCTGGAGCTGCGGAATGTCGAACTCGTACTCGACGCGGTTCTTGATACGCATCGCCATGAGCGAATCGAGACCCAGTTCGATGAGCGGAACCTCGGCCGGAAGATCTTCCGGCGAGTACCCCATCGACTCGGCCACAACGATCTTGAGGCGGTCGTCGAGGCTCTGCGAACCGTTCGGATCCCACTTGTCTCCGGCGTCTTCGACGACCTCGGCCAGGGTTTCCATCGGCGCACTGGTCTTGACCGGCGCGCTAATGACCAGCTCGGGCAGCGGCTCACCGGACGTGACGACGGCATCGAACAGCAAACGGAACGTAGCGCCCTCGCGTGCGTGCACCTGCACCGACGCTCCACCCGGATGCGGGTTGAGGGTTGTCGTCAGGGTCGCAGCGCCGGCCAGCTCACCGTGCGGAACGGCAGCGGTGAGAGCGACATCCGAGAGCACCTGTCCGGCAGCAGCGCTCACGAGCACAGCCAGATCGGTGACGGCGGATGCGTCGACCTCCCACACGTGGCGGCCGTCGGGCAGAGCGACGTGCGAACCGGGTACGCGAGCCGAACCGCCGGCACTGACGCGAATGTCGAGCCAGTACGGCTTACGCCGGAATGCAGTACGCGGAACCGAGGCGAAATCGCCTGCAGGAAGCAAGGACTCGAGGTTCACGGCATGGCCGTGCACGTACAGCTGCGCGAGAGCGGCAAGCACACCCGCGGACTCGTCTTCCTTACGCTTGAGCGTCTGGATGAGTTCCATGTCGTGCAGGCCCGAATCGAAAGCGGTAGCCGCCACCGACATCAGCGTCACCGGGTTGGGTGCAAGCTCGACAAAAGTGGTGTGGCCGTGGGCAACTGCACCGCGTACCGCGTTGGTGAAGTACACGCTGTGGCGAAGACCCTTGACCCAGTACGCCTCTTGATGGATCGGCTCGTGACCGGGACGGTAGAAAGTGTCCTTGTCGACGGACGAGTAGACGCCGAGCTTCAACGTGGTCGGCTCGATACCGGCCAACTCCGCGGCAAGCTCGCCGAGCAACGGATCGACCTGTGAGGTGTGGCTGGCACCCTTGGTCTGCAGGACACGCGCCATCTTGCCGTCGGACTCGGCGGCCGCGACGATCGCCTCGATGTCCGGCTGCGGTCCACCGATCACCGTGTGCGTCGGAGCTGCGTAAACGCAGACCTCGAGCTTGGGATACGTGGGCAGCAGCGCCTCGATCTCGGATGCGCTGTACTCGAGCAGTGCCATCAGACGGATGTCGTCACCGACGAGTGCGCCCTCGGCCTCACCCATCAGCCGTGAACGTGAACAGATCACGCGCACAGCGTCTTCCAAGTTCAGACCACCGGACACGTATGCGGCAGCGGCCTCACCCATCGAGTGCGGAACCACGGCTTCGGCTTCAGCGCCGTGGTGACGCAGCAATGCGGCCAGACCGACCTGGATGGTGAAGATTCCCACCTGTGCGGTCTCGACGTTGTACTCGATCGCATCGTCGAGGAACATCTCGACCATCGAGTAGCCAGCCTCGTCCTGGATCAGCGCATCGACCTCGTCGACGGCTGCCTTGAAAGCCGCGTTCTCCGTGTAGAGCTGCTTGGCCATCTTGCGGTGCTGCGAGCCGAAGCCCGAGAACACCCACACCGCGCCCTTGGGCGACGGCGAGTCGGCCGAGAAGACTCCTTGAGCCGGCTTGCCTGCGGCGACGGCGCGCAGCGAGCTGATGGCCTCGGACCGCGTCTTCGCCAGAACAGCGGCGCGCGAGCGTCCATGGTTGCGACGCGCGAGTGTGCGGGCAACGTCGGCGAGGGGCGTCTTGCTTCCCTCTTCGGTTTCGAGCCAGTCGGCCAGATCTGCAGCTGCGCGGCGACGACGCGAAGGCAGCGCACCGGACACAGCCAGCACAACGGTGCTCTCGTCCTCTGCTGCCGGTTCGTCAACTACCGGGGCATCCACGACTGGTTCATCGACTGCCACGTCGGCGGGCACGTATTCCTTGACCACGACGTGCGCGTTGGTTCCGCCGAAACCGAAACCGGAAACACCGGCGACGGCCTTGCCGGTGTAACGCGGCCAGTCGGTGGCCTCGGGCGTCACCTGCAGGTGCGACTTCTCGAAGTCGATGTGCGGGTTCGGGCCCAGGTAGTTGATCGTCGCGGGAATCTTGTTTTCCTGCATCGCCAGAACGACCTTGATCAGGCCGGCGGCGCCCGCAGCTGCTTCCAGGTGCCCGAAGTTGGTCTTCGCACTACCGAGCAGAGCCGGCTTGTCGTCGTCACGGCCACGACCGACGACACGGCTGAGCGCGTCGGCCTCGATGGGATCACCGAGATCGGTACCCGTTCCGTGCGCCTCGATGTAGTCGACTGTGGTCGGCAAGATTCCGGCGTCGCGGTACGCGAAACGCAACACGTCGGCCTGGGCGTCAGGGTTGGGCGCGAGCAATCCGTTGGAACGGCCGTCCTGGTTGACCGCGGATCCGGCGATCACGGCGAGGATGGAATCGCCGTCACGCTCGGCGTCTTCGAGACGCTTGAGCACGACGAGTCCGCCACCCTCACTGCGAACGATGCCCTGAGCGTGTGCGGAAAATGCACGCAGTTTTCCGTCGGGAGCGAGCATCCCGGTCTGATCGAAACCGAGGGTTCCGGGAGGGGCCAGCAGCATGTTGACGCCACCGGCCAGCGCGATGTTGGAATCACCACTGCGCAGCGAACGCACAGCCTCGTGAACGGCAACCAGCGAAGACGAGCACGCGGTGTCCAGAGCGATGGACGGTCCACGGAAGTCGAAGAAGTACGAAACCCGGTTCGCGACGATGGCCGTCGACGTTCCGGTCAGTGCGTACGGGTGCGCCGTCGTCGGATCACTGACCGCGAGCAACTGGTAGTCGTTGGCGGAACTGCCGATGAAAACACCGACCTGCTTGCCCTTGAGCCCGCTGGCCGGAATGCGCGCGTGCTCGAGCGCTTCCCACGCGAGTTCCAGGGCGAGGCGCTGTTGCGGATCGACGTTGACGACCTCGAGCGGAGACATCGCGAAGAACTCGGCGTCGAAGCCCTTGACGTCGTCGAGGTACCCGCCCTTGGTGTTGGCGTTCTCGACCGCGGCCCTGATGGCTGGATCCGACATGAACTCGGCCCAGCGGTCCTCGGGGAGGTCGCTGATGCCGTCGCGTCCGGCCGCCAGCATTTCCCACATGTCCGAAGGCGTGTGCCCGGCACCGGGGAATCGTGTGGACAGTCCGACGATGGCGATGTCGTGGGCGTCCGTCGTGGCGCCTGAGACGTAGTACGACGCGTCGACGGTCTCCTCCGGCGCCTCGGGCTCACCTTCGATGATCCGAGTAGCCAGCGAGGCGATGGTGGGGTGTTGGTAGACGATCGTGGCGGTCAGCGTGACACCGAGCAGATCCTCGATGTCTCCGCTCAGAGCAACTGCGTCCCGCGAGGCGAGTCCGAACTCGTCCAGCGGCCGGTCGTCCACAATCGTCGACACCGGCTGACCGGTCGCGTCGGCGATCCAGTTGCGAAGCCACTCACGCAACTGCGCGACACTCATCTCGCTCACAACGTCTTTGCTCTGCGCACCATCTTGTTCAACCATCAACTCACCAAGCCACCGATCATGAAGGGACTGCTCCTCAAACGCTATCGGGGAATGCGGTCTGCTGATAGCCGCCTCGCAACGTTCCCTCGATATAACTCGCCTTACACGCGCGGCGAGCGATCTTGCCGCTTGACGTACGCGGAATCGAACCCGCGGGGACGAGCAGGATGTCTCGGGCCGTAACACCGTGACGGGAAGAAATCGCCGCACGCACAGTGTCCGCGATCGGCTGCGGATCGGCCTTGCCTGCGCCGGGAGCACGCTCGGCCACGATGACCAACTGCTCCGAGGAATCGTCGTCGTCGAACTTCAGACCCGAGTGCGTGTTGGAGAACACGACAGAAGGCAGCTGGTTGGCCGGGACGGCAAACGCAGCGATGAAGCCGGGGCGCAGGGCGGGGCTGGCTTCCTGAGCCGAAGCCTCGAGGTCCTGCGGGTAATGATTGCGACCGTCGACGATCACGAGGTCCTTGACGCGGCCGGTGATGTACAGCTCGCCGTCGACGTAGACACCGAAGTCGCCGGTACGCATCCAGTTGGCATCCGCCGGCGTGCCCTCGGTGTGGCTGTCTTCGCTCAACCGATTGTCCAGCTTGTTGTGGAAGGTCTCCGCCGTCTCGTCGGGGCGACCCCAGTAGCCGATGCCGATGTTCTCGCCGTGCAACCAGATCTCGCCGACGTGATTGTCGGGGACCTCGGTCAGAGTTTCGGGATCGACGATCGCCGCCCACTGACTGCGCGAGACGTACCCACAGGAGACCTGTGCGATGGCGTTCTCGGAGTACTGGTCGACGATGACCATGCGGCCCTTGTTGAGTTCCGTGCGGTCGACGTAGATGACCTTGGCCTCGTCGGAATGCTTGGTCGAGGAGACGAAGAGCGTCGCTTCGGCCATGCCGTACGACGGCTTGATCGCAGTCTTGGGCAGACCGTACTGAGCAAAAGCGTCGTTGAACTTGCGCATCGACGACGTCGTGACCGGCTCACTGCCGTTGATCAGGCCGATGACGTTGCTCAGGTCCAGGGTCTCGCCGTCCTTCGGCAGGCCGCGCGCGGCAGCGTGCTCGAAAGCGAAGTTGGGAGCGGCGGCGAAGGTGCCTGCGCCGTCGGAAACCGCAGCCAGTTCCTTGATCCACCGGTACGGCCGCTGCACGAAAGCGCGCGGGCTCATGATGGTGATGTACTTGCCGCCCAGAGCAGGCAGGATGACCGTCAGCAGGCCCATGTCGTGGAACAGCGGCAGCCACGTGACGCCGCGTGAGTCCTCGTTGAGTTCGATGGAGTCGACCATCTGGAGCGCGTTCGTTCCGACAGCGCGGTGGGTGATCTCCACGCCGGCGGGAACTCGGGTCGAACCGGAGGTGTACTGCAGGTACGCGATGTCGTCGAGTTCGATGTCGGGACGAACCCACGTTTCACCGACGGTGTCGGGAATCGCGTCGACGGCGATGATGCGCGGACGCTCGGCAGCGGGAAGCGAGCGGAACAACTGACGAACACCGGCTGCCGACGATGCGGCAGTCAGAATCGCAGTCGGCTTGCAGTCACCGAGAACAGCGTGAAGACGGTCGGTGTGGCCGGGCTCGTCCGGATCGAAGAGCGGCACCGCGATGGAACCTGCCTGAATGGCGGCAAAGAACGAAATGACGTAGTCGAGCCCCTGCGGCGCAAGAATCGCGACACGGTCGCCACGCTTGGTGACCTGCTGCAAACGGGCTGCAACAGCGCGCAGACGCACACCGAACTGCTCCCAGGTCAGCTCCAGGGCTTCACCGTCACGCTCGCGTGAGTAATCGATGTACCGATACGCGAGCTCGTCCGCGTTGACACGCGAGTGTTGCTCGACGTAGTCGACCAGCGTGAAGCCTGGTTGCAGGCGGATCTGGCCCTTCTCGTCGAGAAAGCCATCGAACAGCGCGTTCATTCCATCTCCTCCGAAGCGATCACACAAGCACTGTCTTTCATGCCTGCGCCCCAGACTTCCTTCGCTCTCTCGGGTCCATCTTCGATCAATCGAATCGCACTTTGTGCGCAACTCACCTGAATCACTTCATCGATCCCAAACCATCGATATGTTACAGATTCGCATCGTCCGTATTCTCCGGCCTACTCGCCCGCCAGTAACGGGATGATCGGGGCGAACGCTTCCATCTGCGTCGGGAAGACCCCGACGTACGACATCGACGTCTTCTCGCGGACCAGTCGAATCTGGTCTGCGATTTCCTCGAAAGTGCCCACAGCCAGGTATGGAGAGTTCAGCAACTCCTCCACGCTCAGCTTACGATCCACTTCGATGTTCGGCGGAAAACCTTGGTCCAGAGCGGCGATTGCCATCTCGGCAGCCTGCTCTCGATCGTCGGTGATCATGATCATGGTGATGGTCCAGTTGAGTTCGATCTCATCGAAACGCTCGCCGGCAGCTTCGCGGATCCGCTCGACACGTTCGATGGTCTTTTCCATCGTGATTCCGGAGAGCAGAAGCCGCCCGTCACGGTTGGTCGGTGTGGCGACCGAGATGATGTCCGCGTACTTCGCGGCGAGAGCGAGCATCTTCGGTCCGCCGCCACCGACGATGATCGGCGGCCGCGGGCCCTGCCGCGGTCGCGGGCTGCCCTTGAGGCCACGCACCTGATAGTGCTTGCCTTCGAAAGTGCATTCCTGCCCGCGCAGCAGTGTGTCGAGAATCTGCAGAGACTCCTCGAGTTTCTCGATGCGAACGCCGGGGCTTTCGTATGCGATGCCGCCCTTGTCGAACTCTTCCTTCATCCAGCCTGCGCCGATACCGAGTTCGAGTCGGCCACCGGACAGCACGTCGATAGTCGCCGCGTCCTTCGCGAGCACAGCAGGATGACGGAAGCCGTTGGCCAACACGGCAGTGCCCAGACGGATCTTGTCCGTGGCCACTGCGAGCGCTCCCAGAGCGGCGATCGGTCCGACCTGATTACCCAGGTGGTCCGGAATCATGAACGAGTCGTAGCCGAGTTCCTCGGCCTTCTGCGCAAGCTTGACGAAACGTCGCGCACCACCCTCTTCGGCGTTGCCCTCGCCACCGGCCGCAAACCGGAATTTGCGTAGGGCATCGCTGCCGTGGGTGGAACTCATATAGCGATTCTCCTGTGATGGACACGTACGTCGTACTCGGACTTCGAAACCGGACAAATCGAACCTACTCGCCAGTCACTTACGTGACAGCACTGTAGAGGACGCCCCCGGACCGTGCAGCACTCTACCGGGACCAAACGAGCAGATTACCCGCGAGCGAACTCCCGAGACGCCCGATTGTGACGAATCAACAGTGCGGCGGTGACTCAACTGTGGGGCGGTGTCGGTGCGGCGTCGATCTTCTCCGCAGCCCACTGTGCCATCCATTGGGTGGCCGTCGTGCCGTTCGGATCGACTTGGAAGGAGTTGTACATCGCGTGCACAGGGTTGTTGTAGTACTCGAGAAGCCGCGGCGCCGAACTCAACCAGTTGGTCGGATTGAGAGCGGCGGCCGGAGCGTCGCAGATACCGTCGCTCGGCGCGCAGATCTGATAAGTCCGGTCGTTGAGGTCACCGAATCCGCCTGGCCTCGGGCCGGTCATCGTGAGACCGGGAAGCTTCAGCCCGTTCAGCGACAGCTCGGCGCCGACACCGGCAACGCTCGGGCCAACCGTGTTCCCGAACGCCGGATCGCGCCGACCGTCGGCAATCAAGCCCACGCCCAGAACCAGATCGGCAGGCACCGCGCCGGTACCGTCGCCGATACTCGCGGCGACGTCACCCGCGATCACCGCGCCCTGGGAAAATCCGGTCAGGACGTAGCTCGTGAGCGGGCACTCGGCGTGCCGCTTCATCAGAAAGTCGTTAGTGGCAGCAGTTCCCGCAGCCCGGCTGTTGTTGTAGGACTGCTGTCCGTCCGGCGGGATCGCAACCGGATTCGAAAACTGTGCGACGTAAGGAACGGTGTAGACGTCGGCCCTCGAACTATCGAACTTCTCCTGAAGAGGACGGGTCACGTTCAGCATCAACGACGCCGGATTGGCCGTCGGGTTGTACGGGTCGTCGGTAGCGCTCGACTCCCACGTACCCGGTATGGCTACTACCTGGACATCGGGGCAACTGGCCGGCTGAGAGACCGGTGGCTCCGGACTCGGCGGGATCGGAGTCGGCGAAGGCACCCGCCCGGCCAGGATGTACCAACCGCCGATCACGACCGCTGCGACCACAAGAATGATCAGCAGCGGGATCAGGCACCCACGACGCTTTCCAGACCTCGCCATGACCCGCGCCTACTTGCAGTAGGTGGTGTTGGCGACGTCGATATAGATCTGAGCGTTCGCACCTGCCTGCTCGGGAGTGATCTGCTTGCCTTCCGCCGACGCTTCCTGGCCGACGAAGGCAGTCACGAAGGTCAGGACCTCGTCGTCGGTCTGAGGACCGGCAGCGCAGATGTAATTGGCCGTGTTGACGGCGATGCTTCCGTCACCGGCTGGGGTGATGCCCTTCGCCTTCAGTCCGTCGAGGAACTTCTGTGCCTCTGGACTGACCTCGACGACTGTGGGGCCCGGGAAGCCTTCGATGCTCTGCGGCTGCTCCGGCGGCGCGGTGGCTGCTGCTCCTGGACTGGTGGGTGCAGCCGACGCCGTCGTGGTCGCAGAGGCGGACGCAGACGCCGAACCGCTCGAGGACGAAGCCGCAGCGGACGTCGTGGTGACCGGATTGGAGGTTGCAGTGGAGTCGTCACTACCGCACGCGACAAGCGCGCCACCAGTGGCGAGCGCCAAGGCGCTGACCGCGATCGCGCGTGCACAAGTGTTTCGGTTACCCGAGAAAAGCGACATCAATGTACGTCCTTGCCTTCAGTCGAAAGTCCATCAACAGGTTACGCAACGCACGCGGGCGGGCACCGATCCGTGATCGGGCCCGCCCGTCGTGCACCACTGTGAGTTAGTGAACTTCTGTCTTGTCACCGATCACCGTGATGTAGCCGAACTGGAAGTTCTGCTGGACACCACCGGGAATGTCGAATTTGTCACTGATCGGGAATCCGAGGCGGCCGCCTTCGTATCCGACGCTCTTCCAGCCGTCGAAGAGCGGGCCGTTCTCGACGGACCATGCACCGGTGCCGGGGCTCCAGTAGATGTTGCCGCCCTCGAACTCGGTGAAGCGCCCGTTGTCCTTGATGGGAACCTCGTTCGACTTCGGGAATCCGAGCCAGCCGTTTTCCCAACCGAGTTCGCCGTACTTGCCCATGATCATTCCGAGAACCGCGTGAGTTCCGTTGGCGCTGCTGTACATCGCGCCGATCTCGAATCCCTGAACCTTGCCCGGCTTGCCGGGGGTCGCGATCTCGTCGGCAGTCGGGTAGCCGAGCGGGCCACCTTCCCATCCCTGTGCGGACCACTCGGCGAGAATGTCGCCGCTGACGGGGTGAGCGCCGGTCTGCGGGGTCCAGTAGATGGAGCCGTTCTGGAAGTGGTTGAAGCGTCCGCGTCCGTCGGGGGTACCGAGCTCCGGAGTACGCGGGAAGCCGAGCGGGCCGGCCGCTGCTCCGGTGTTCATGTACGCGCCGGCGATACGACCGGCGACAGGCTGGGCGCCCGTTCCACTGGTGAAGTAGATGCGACCGTTGCGGAAGTCCTGTGCCAGGCCACCCGCGACGCTGTACTCGGGGGTGATGCAGTCGCCGATCCAACCGTTGGCTGCAGCCGTCGCACCGATCTCACCCGAAGTGCCGCAAGCCGGCTTCTCCACCTCGACGCCGATGGCGTTGGCCAACTGCGGCCACAGCTGATGAAGCTCGAACTGCCAGTACGGCCACGAGTGGGTTCCGGACGGGCGGTAGTTGACCTGCGCGGGGATGCCGAGCTGGTTGAGTTTGGTCGCGAAGGTCTGCGAGGTCAGGCGAGCGAGGATCTCGAGGCCCATACCTGCGTAGTTGGTGCTGACGCCGGGAATTCCCGACGGCTGGTCGTACGGGCCGGTCGTACCGCTACCACTCGAGACGTACAGGCTGACGCCCTTGAGCTTCTCGGCGAGCGCATACGGATCGTGTGCAGCCCACTGCGCGTTGGACGGCGGTCCCCACATCGCGGCGGAGTTGTATCCACCGGCGTCGGTCATCGCGAACTGGATTGCCTGAGGCATGCCGAGCGAAGTGGTGGTGAGGATGCCGGACAGCGAAGCCGCGAACTTGAAGAAGCCGGGGTTACGCGCCGTGAGGAACATAGCGGACGTTCCGCCCATCGACAGTCCGACGACACCGCGCGTCTGCGTGGTCCGCCAGTCCTTTTCGAGGATGGGGGGCAGTTCCTTGGTCAGGAACGTCTCCCACTGGTAGTTCTTGCCGTTGTCGGGCTCGAGCCAGTCGGAGTAGAAGCTGGACTGACCGCCGACGGGAAGAATGACGTTGACGTTCTTGTCCGCGTAGAAGGACTCGGCGTCGGTTTCGTAGGTCCAGGCGTTCTCGTTGTCGGTCGCGCGAAGACCGTCGAGCATCCAGACCGAGGGGAAGCTGGCCGACGGATTGACGTTCCAATCGCGAGCCAAGAGGATCTGCACCTGAATCGGGGTGCCCATCGCGGGAGAGTTCACCCACAGCGCGACGCGACGCTCACTGAGCCAGTCGACCTTCGTGACCGCTGCGCCGGTGGGGTTCTGGGTCACGGCCGGTGCGGCCTGAGCAGGTGCCGGCGCGGCTGCCGCGGTTCCGGCCGTCGTCAAGCCCGCGGCGATCGGCAGTACCAGCATCGCTGCCAGTGCGCCGACGACCTTTGTCCGGAAGGTTGCCCGGGACCGGCGACGGTCCTCCGTGGCAAGGCCTACTCGCATGAGCTCACTCTCTTTCCTTACGTTCGGTCCGCGCGTCGATCGTGTAGCCGCCTGAGCAGCCAGACCCCCGTTGAAACTATTTCTACACGCAAACGATCCCCGCTTGGGGTAGCCGCGCTGTTACTGGTGGTGCAATTGTTACTGACCTCAGGCGATCGTGCAGCGCCTGAATACACAAGTGCCGTCCCGGTTTCCCTTGGAGGGAGTCCGGAACGGCACTGGTGAAGTGACTAGGTCACGGGATGGCGCACGATCACCAAGCGTTCATGGTGTCGAGGATCTGGCCGCGAGCCTTCCACAGCTCTGCCGACCAGTACGGCCACGAGTGCGTGCCGTTGGACGGGAAGCTGTAGGTGGCCGGGATACCCAGCGAGTTCATGCGGATCTGGAATGCACGGGTGTTGACCAGGGCGAGTGCTTCGAGGCCCATGCCGTTAGCCGTGTTGTAGTAATCGATCGGTGCGCGCGGGTGGTCGTATTCACCGGGCAGGCCGCTTGCCGACGAGATGTACATCGACAGGCCCTGCAGACGCGGTGCGAAGACGAACGGGTCGTTGCGCAGCCAGGACGGGCTCCACGGCGGTCCCCACATGGAGTCGACGTTGAAGCGACCGGCATCGAGCATTGCGACGCGGATTGCCTCGCGCATGCCGGGAGCCGAGATGTTCAGGTAGCCCGACAGCGAGCCGGCGAACTTGAACTGGTCGCGGTGGTAAGCAGCCAGCGTCAGAGCAGCGCTGCCACCCATCGAGAGACCGAGAACCGCGTTGTTGTTCGGCGAGACGCCGTAGTTCGCGAGGAAGTTGGGGAGTTCCTGCGTGAGGAACGTTTCCCACTTGTACGTGATCTGCTGACCGTTGAAGTTCGACGGTGCATACCAGTCGCTGTAGAAGCTGGACTCGCCGCCGACGGGCATCACGAGGGTGATGTTGTCGTTGCGGTACTGGTCCATCGCGTTGGTCTCGAAGCTCCACGCGTTGGCGTCGTTGCGCGCACGCAGGCCGTCGAGGAGGTAGAGGGCAGCGTTTCCGCCGCGTGCGGCCCACTGGACCTGGACCTTGATGTTGCCCATCGAGGAGGGCACCCACAGCTCGTCGTATCCGCCCGAGGGGGCGGTGTGGCTGGGAGCAGTGTGCGCGGGCGCAGCAGAGGCGACAGCACTACCGGCAACTCCTGCAGCAAGGGGTAGCACAAGTGCTGCGGCACCGATGGCCAACGCTCGGTGCTTGAGGCGCTGGGTCAGCCTCTTTCTGGCAAAACGCATGGATACTGCTCTCTCTCTTCGTCTGCGGCACTCACTCGGTGGAGTGGCTCCGGCGGATTCCGTCGGGGAACAGGCTTTTCTGCCAGCCCGAACAAGTTCGGGTCGGCAGCGGACCTCTTCCAAGTCACACTGCGCTCGCTGGACTTTATGTCACAGGTTCAGCTGTGACAAATAGACAGACCGTTACGTCTCAGTCCGCGGGCGACGCCGTCATCACCCGCAGGGAGTGATTCAGGTTAGGTGAATCGTCTTCGAGTACATCGTGGCCAATCGATTCGGTGTTACTGAATCGAAATATTCAAACCTTCAACCGTCGGTGATGCTGATCACATCACTTCGGCGGCTCCGGCGGAACGAGCCCGCAGCGTTCCAATTCGTAGGCCGGAACCCGGTCGAATCGGTACTTCGCGAAGTCGAAAGCCTGCTGGAAGTTCTGTTTGAATCTGGCCCAGGTCAGCTCGGAGCGGTACGACGTGAGCAACTCCTGCGTTTCCGGGCACGTGATCGCCAGCTTCGCGTCGGCAACCCAGTCCTCGTCGAGGAAGAACGGCAGCCACGGGCGAACGTCGATCATTCCGGTATCCGCGACCACCCAGTCCGGGTAAAGGTTCTTGTCGTGCCCGATCCGGCCGTCTTCGAGGCGCTCGGTGTGTGCTGCCAGGGGGTACGCCAGCCCCATCTGATCGAGCACCCGAACGTCGAGGCCCACGTTCATGCTCGTCATTCCGAGGTTGAGGAAGAAGACGACGTGCTCGGCAGGCTCCTCGAGCGGCCCTGGCGGTGGGACGACGAACCAGGAGTCGTAACTCGCCGACGGCAACAGCAGCCCACCCTCCGGAGTCCGCGCGATGGTCTCCACCATGGCACGCATTCGCGGATAGTCGAGGTAGTCCTCGGCAAGAATCGGGTGCTTGTGACCGGTGTTGAGTGCATAGAACGCACGCTCGTCGACGATTCCCGAGCGACCCACCACGGAGCCTTCCGGCATGCCCGTCGTGTTGGCGGCGAAGAAGGCCCAGATGATCGTCCCGATCCACAGCACCGCCGAGACTCCGAAGATCGCGGTGTCGCGGTTACTGCCGAACGCTGCCCGCGCCGGAACCCGCAGCGGAATGACGGCGACCGGGATGAGCAGGCAGAACAACACCGGCAACAGGACGCGGCCGTGCATGAAGTCGCCGCCGACGCGCAGAGAGTAGATCCCGAGAATCAGCCCACTGCCGAGAATGAAGGTGACAATCGCCCGCGGCGTGCGCAGAAACTGCTGAAAGCGCTCCCACAGCGGGCGTACAGGTTGATCGGTGGCGGTGGCAGGTGCGTCCGCTCGGCTTCGCCACACGAGCAGCAGCGCGCCGATGAGCAGGAAAAGCAGCGGCAGCCAGAGCAGGTACGGCCCGACGAGGTTCCACAGGTACGCAAAACCCTGCGCCCACTTCGCGCCACCGGCGTCCTTCGACACCGCGGTGTTCGGGTACGGCAGGGCGTAATAGCCCATTCGCCAGATCTGATAGCCCACCGGCACAAGTCCGGCGACGACCACGATCAGTGCGCGAATCTTCCAGGTCAGGCCTGCGGAGAGAACGATCATCATCAACGCGGCAGCACCGGGAATTGCCATCTCGGGTCGAACCAATGGTCCGAGGCCTGCCACGAACGAGAGAGTCAGGATCGACGCCGTGGACGGCGTCGACGCCTGCGCCCACCGAACGAGCAGTAGCCACAGGAGCGCGATCCAGAAGATCACCAAGCAAGTCTCGAGCCCGGAAGTGGCGAAATCTCGCGCAGGCGGAACCGCGATGTAGACGAGAACACCTGCCGGTACCAGCAGGATCGTTCCGCCCGCCGACGGCCGAACGCCTCGGTACAGACGACCGGTGCCGAGCATCGCCAGCACGACGGCAGCAGTCGAGAGTACGAGCGCGATCGTCAGAACGACGTATTCGAGGCGGATCTGCGTGAGCCAGCTGAACGCGTAGACGATGTACGTCCACGCGGTACTCGTGTTCGCCTCGACACGCTCACCCGCATTGAAGACCGGGCCGTTCCCCGCGAGCAGGTTGCGGACGGTTCGCAAGACGATGAGTCCGTCGTCGGCGATCCAGCGACGCTCCCACGCCCCCCAGAACATGAGGGCAGCAGCAAGCACCACCCCGCCGAGAAAAACTCCTCGACTGAGGGTGGTGCGATTCGCCGCAGTGTCGACGTGCGGGTCGGCCTCGGTGCGTGGCTCAGACGAGGTAGACAGCGACACCCACTACTCCGATCCACGCAATCGCGAGGAGTTGCAGCACCCGGTCACCGAGCGCGATCTCCTCAGGCTCTCCGGCTTCGCCGCCGTCGACGTCCACCGCGTATCGCAGCACCGCGATGGTGAAAGGCACCATCGAGATGGCATACCAGTTGGTGCCCTTGATGGCGTCCTGTTGGAACGCCCACAGTCCGTAGCAGAGGACCAGCGTCGTCGCTGCCATCGTCCACACGAAACGCAGGTACGTCATCGTGTAGCTCTCGAGGGACTTACGGATCTTCGCGCCGGTCTTCTCGGCCAACTGCAGTTCGGCGTAGCGCTTGCCTGCCGCCATGAAGAGTGAGCCGAACGCCATCATCAGCAGGAACCACTGCGAGAGATCGATCTCGGCGGCAACGCCACCGGCGATCGCTCGAAGCAGGAAGCCGGACGAGACGATGCAGATGTCGATGACGGCCTGATGCTTGAGACCGAAGCAGTAGGCGAGCTGGATGACGATGTACACGCCCATGACCACGGCGAGTTGCCAGTTGGCCAGGAAGGACAGCCCGATCGCACCGGCAAGCAGCACGACTGCCATGCCGTACGCGATGTTGACGGGTAGAACTCCGGCCGCGATGGGACGGAATCGCTTCGTGGGGTGAGCACGGTCGGCTTCGACATCCATCGCGTCGTTGACGAGGTAGATGCCCGATGCCGCCATGCAGAACACGACGAACGCCAGCGCGACGGGCAGGAGCACGTCGGCTTCGGTGGCGGTTCCGGCCGCGATGGGCGCTGCCAGCACAAGGACGTTCTTGACCCACTGACGTGGGCGAAGCGCCTTGACGATGCCGGCGGGCAGGGACTTCGGGGGTCCGCTGACCGTAGCCGGTTCCTCGCTCATTTATCTCCACATTTCTGTTCGGCTCTGGCTTCTTCGACCCGGCGAACTACCGCCGCGGATGCGGCTCCCAGTGCCGCTCCGGCGAGTACGTCGGTCGGGTAGTGAACTCCCAGGACCAGACGCGAGAGCATCATCGGGGGCACCAGCAACGCCGGTAAGGGTAGCCCGGTGAGTCGACCGATCAGCACAGCCGCCGCCGTCGTCGACGTCGCGTGTGACGACGGGAAGCTGAGCTTGCTCGGTGTCGAGACGTTGACCTGCACCGAAGGGTCGGAAGGTCGCTTGCGCCTGACGACTCGTTTGATCACCACGGAGGCGGCGTGTGCACCGAATGCGCCGACGGCTGCTCCGGCCCACTCACGTCGACGCGGCTTGTCCACAGCAGCTCCGACGGCAGCGATCGCGATCCACCCGAGGGAGTGCTCACCGAAGTGAGACATACCGCGGGCGACCTTGACGGCTCCCGGCAGCTGCCCGACGGTCGATTGAATTCCGGCCAGAATCTGTACTTCAGGAGATGCCGAAGACACGTTCCCACCTTTCCGTGCTGGTCAGTGAAGGAACGGCGTCCTGGTACTGCTTCTTGAGTTCAGGGAAACGCGCGGCGAGTTCGCGGCGCAAACGCATGGCTTCCTTGAGCAGTTCGAGTGCCTGCTTGGGGTTGCGCTTTCGGTAGACGACGCCGCGGCCGTCGGCGGTGGTGACGGTGACGCCGTCGACCTGCGAGAGCAGGTACCACCTGGCGTCGATGGTCGGCACGTTGAGCTGAGGACGCTCGTGATGCTCAGGGTGCGCAGGCTTGAGGTTGTGTACCACGGCCTTGCCGACGCGGACGATCTTGGCGACGGGGTTGGTCGGCGCGCTGACGTCCCCGACCTCGGCGCCGGAGGGCAGCGGTAGTGCGGTTGCCGAGGGCACCACGACGGCGTCGGGGTACTCCTTGCGCTGGGCATGGACCTCACCGAGTGCGGTGGGCAGCATGTTCGCGACGTGTTCCGGTCCGGCAAGGAAGTCCGCGATGGCCTTGTTCTGGATCGCAACGGTGGAGTACTCGAGGCACAGCAGGTGCTTGAGAGTCGCCTTCACCGTGTTGACGACAAGGCCGCGGCCGTTGCCCGGCATATGGAGCGCGGCCACCACCAGACGGTTTCGGAGGTGGAAGTACGCCTGCCAGTCGATGGCGTCGTCCTTGTCGCTCCACGCCATGTGCCAGATCGCGGCACCGGGCAGCGTGACGGTCGGGTATCCGGCTTCCTTTGCGCGCAAACCGTATTCGCAGTCGTCCCACTTGATGAACAGTGGCAGCGGCTGCTTGAGCTCTTCCGCGACCTGGCGCGGGATCATGCACATCCACCAGCCGTTGAAGTCGACGTCGATGCGACGGTGCAGCAGTTTCGAATCTCGCAGCGAATTCTTGGAGAAGTCGTGGTCGTATTCGACGTTCGGCGCCGCAGACCACATGAAGATCCCGCGGTTGACCACTTCACCCATCACATGAAGGTGGCTGCGTTCCTGCAGGTTGAGCATCTGCCCACCCACCAGCATCGGCGACTTCGCGAAGCGCGAGAAAGCAAGCGCGCGAAGGATCGAGTCGGGTTCGATCTCGATGTCGTCGTCCATGAACAGGATGTGCTGGCACTGCGTGGTCTTGAGTGCCTCGTACATGATTCGGCTGTATCCACCGGAGCCGCCGAGGTTGCCCTGATCGTGAATGGCGAGCCGATCACCAAGTGCTGCAGCAGCTTCGGCGAACCCGGGCTCGTCACGCACCTTACGAGTGCCCTGGTCCGGCATGATGACGGCCTTGATCACGTCGGACACCAGAGGATCCGAGGACAATGCAGCCAGCGCCTTGACAGCGTCGGTCGGGCGATTGAACGTCGGAATACCAACGGCAACAGTCGCTTCGCCGGGCGCCTCGACGGGCGCGTACCAGCCACCGCTCTCGACGACGACGGCCGTATCGGTGGTGATGTCGAACCAGATCCAGCCACCGTCCTCGAACGGCGCCAGTTCCACCTCGAACTCGACCGCGGCATCGCCGTCGGCAAATTCCTTGCCTTCCACGTGAATTCGCGAAGAGTCCGCCTTGGAACGGTAGACATCCACGCGGCCGTGTCCGGACAGTTCGAGTCGAAGGACCACAGATTTCAGAATGGACCAGCGGCGCCAGTAGCTGGCGGGGAACGCGTTGAAGTACGTGGCGAACGAGACCTCGGTCTCGGCGCCGAGCGCGACGGACGTCCGCGAGGTGGAGTGAGCCCGACGACTGTTGGTCGAAGCTTCCTCCAAGTACAGCGTGCGGACGTCGAGAGGTTCGCCGGCGCGGGGAAGGATGATCCGGGAGAGCAGGGACTTGCCGAGGTAGGTCACCTCGTCGCCGGTGACGACTTCTTCGCCTTCGAGTAGATGACGTGCGTTCATTCGCTCTCCCCTGCCAATTCCGCACCCGTTTCGAGATGCGGGCGCAGGGTGTTCTCGAACATCGTCAGTGCGCTGGCGATCGCCATGTGCATGTCCAGGTACTGGTAGGTGCCGAGACGCCCGCCGAAGAGGACCTTGTTCTCCGCGGTCTCCTTCTTGGCGCGGGAGCGGTACGCGGAGAGCTTCTCGCGATCCTCGGGCGTGTTGATCGGGTAGTACGGCTCGTCCTTCGCCTCCGCGGCACGTGAGAACTCACGCATGATGACTGTCTTGTCGGTCGGGTACTCGCGCTCCGGGTGGAAGTGGCGGAACTCGTGGATACGGGTGAACGGCACGTCGGCGTCGTTGTAGTTCATGACCGGGGTGCCCTGGAAGTCTCCGGTGGGCAAAACCTCGGTCTCGAAATCGAGGGTGCGCCATCCGAGCGAACCTTCGGAGTAGTCGAAGTAGCGGTCGAGCGGGCCCGTGTAGATGACGGGTGCATCGGGGCTCGCGGTGCGCAGTTCGTCGCGGACGTCGAAGTAATCGGTGTCGAGGCGGACCTCGATCTTCGGATCCTTTGCCATGTTCTCGAGCCACGCCGTGTAGCCGTCGACGGGCAGGCCCTCGTACGTGTCGTTGAAGTAGCGGTTGTCGAAGTTGTAGCGGACCGGCAGGCGGCTGATGTTCGCCGCGGGCAGCTCGGTGGGGTCGGTCTGCCACTGCTTTGCCGTGTAGTCACGCACAAATGCTTCGTAGAGCGGGCGTCCGATCAGGGAGATCGCCTTCTCTTCGAGGTTGGAGGCATCCTTCGAATCGATCTCGCTGGACTGCTCGGCGATGAGGGCGCGTGCCTCTTCGGGAGTGAAGTACCGGCCGAAGAACTGCGACACGAGGCCGAGGCCCATCGGGAACTGGTACGCCTGTCCCTTGTGCAGCGCGAAGACGCGGTGCTGGTAGTTCGTGAACTCCGTGAACTGGGTGACGTAGTCCCAGACCTTCTTGTTGGAGGTGTGGAACAGGTGGGCACCGTACTTGTGGACCTCGATGCCGGTCTCCGGCTCAGCCTCCGAGTATGCGTTCCCCCCCAGGTGGTGACGGCGATCCAACACGAGCACGCGCTTACCCAGCTGGGTAGCGGCACGCTCGGCGATGGTCAGCCCGAAGAATCCCGAACCGACGACGATCAGGTCGTACTGGGCACGGGCGGTCTCTGAATTTGCAGCGGTCACGATGAACCAGGGTATCGGACCTGTTCGGACGCCGAGGGTTGGATGCGTCACCAGGGACTATGGCCCTTGTTTCCTGATTTCAGCATCCCTGGCGGCTACTACTCATGAATTACTTGGCAATACCAACGATTGTCTTGCCAATCATTGGTAACACTGCTTATATTTTGGGAACAGTGACCATCAAGTGCATTCGAGGGAGATCATCGTGATTCAGGAACTGTCGTATATCGGAGTCGCGTCACCCAGGGCTGAGGACTGGAGAAAGTACGGAACGGGACTTCTGGGCGCGAAACTGTCACCAGACGGACCGGATGGCGCAATCCGGCTCGCAGTAGACGACGTCAACTATCGAATTGCCGTCCACCCCGGCAAGGTAGACGAATTCCTTTACGCCGGTTGGGCAATGGCCAATGAATCCGATCTTCACTCGTTTGCCGCACACCTCGACCGGAACGGCATCACGCTGCACGACGGCAATCCCGACCTGCTCGCCGAGCGGCAAGTCGCCGAACTCGTGTGGTTCACCGACCCATGGGGAACTCGACACGAGATTTCGTGGGGAAAGGCATCGACGCCACTGTCGTTCACACCGGGTCGTGTCATGCGCGGTGGATTCGTGACCGGAGATCAAGGCCTGGGCCACATCGTTTTACAGGTACCGAATATCGAGGAAGCCAACAAGTTTTACGTGGATGTGCTGGGTTTCCGACTCTCGGACCGGATCACCAACGACCAATTCACCGTGCGCTTCTATCACGTCAACGGACGTCATCATTCACTTGCGCTGGCCGAATATCCCGGCCACGTCGGATTCAACCACCTCATGCTCGAAGTCGAATGCATGGACGATCTCGGACGCCTGATCGATCTTCTCGACAGCCACGACACCGAGGTCATGCAAACGCTGGGGCGCCACACCAATGACCTGATGACGTCGATCTACATCGGCAGCCCGTCCGGTCTGCAGATCGAGTACGGGTTCGGTGGTCTCACCGTCGACGATCTGAGTTGGGTGGCAAGAACTTACAACCAACCGAGTTACTGGGGCCACAAGCGTCCAGCCGAGATGAGCAAAAGAGTACCCGGAATCATCAGGCCTCTGACGGCCGCGCCGTCGGCCCCGTGAGCTTGGCGGATACGACCGTCAATGTCTCACGTTCCTGATCGGTCAACGACTCGAAGACCTCTTGCTCGACGGCGTCGAGGGCCGCATCGCCCTCGATCAACTTCGCTACTCCGGAGTCCGTGATCGATACGACCTGCCTACGCCGATCAGATTTATCGCGTTCGCGCACAACGTATCCCGACTCCTGCAGACTGTCGAGATAGGCAACGATGTCACCGGGGTCGACCACCACTCGGGAAGCAAGCTCCTTTTGATGGCATGGGCCGAGTTCATCGAGTGTGCTGAGAATGGCGTGATGATTGGGCAGCAGTCCGACGCGAGACAAAGCCTCCGCGTACGACTGCCTCACGCGGAGTGCGGCTTTGACCAAGCCGTATCCGATCCGACTCGAAAGCGGCCTGCCGGAGAGCGATGGCGTCGATTCGGTCGCAGGCATTGGCCCATTCTATGCAGGCCTCGCAACATATATCGAAGGTGCCATCGGGCGATCGTCCTCGTTTAACCGAACCGTGATCGGTTCGTCGACGGGGAAGTGTGCGGGAAGTAGAAGCAGTCCCTCCGACGCGCAGCGTTCGAGAAGTTCGCGGCGGGTGACCCTGGCGATCTTGGGATCGGCGTCGCCGCCCTGGCTGAGGTCCGGGTACAGAAACTGGATCGGATGGTGGATCACGTCGCCGGAGATGACGGCGCCGCCGTCGGCAGTGCGGATCTCGATCACGACGTGGCCCGGCGTGTGACCGGGCGCGCTGCGCACGACGACGCGTGTGCCTTCGGACTCGGCCAGGACGTGGCCGTCGTCGACCGCCTCCCACTTCGCCCCGTCCAGAACGGGACGGACGCTGTCCTCGAAGGTCTGCGCCAGATCCGAGACCACTCCTTCGTGTGGACCGTCGGCGGCGAGTTGTTCGAGCGCGGCCAGTTCGGTGCGGTCGAAAATGTAGGTCGCGCGGGGAAAGGTGGGCCGCCAGGTTTCGGCCTCGAGGTTGGTGTTCCAACCACAATGATCGGGGTGCAGATGTGTGCTGACCACCAGATCGACGTCGCCAACGTCGACGCCGGTGTCGGCGAAGCGCGAGAGGTAGTCGGTGCCGAACATGTGGTGCGGCAGGAGGTTCGGCCGGTGCTTGCTGTTCCCGTTGCCGGTGTCGACGACGATGGCCTTGCCGCCGATTTCCACCAGGTAGGTGTGGATGGCAAGTACGAGGTCACCGCTACCCGCGTCGAAGAACTCCGGTGTCAGCCGCGCCGACGCGTCCTCGATCTCCGCATCACCCGCGTGCGGAAAAAGCTCTCGCGGCGGAAACGGCCAGTGCGCCAGCTCCGTCAGTTGGGTGACGCGCGCCGATCCGACGTCGATGGTGAAGCTCATCAGTGATTGCCTTCCGAACAGCTCGATCCCGCTTGTAGGCACACAAAGGCACCCACCGAAATGCTCGGTGGGTGCCTGGTCGGTGTCAATGGTTTTCGACGCCGGTGATCAAAGACTCTTCGCGATGATGCCCTTCATCACTTCGTTGGCGCCGGCGTAGATCTTCTGGACGCGGGAGTCCTCGTACATGCGCGCGATCGGGTATTCACGCATGTAGCCGTATCCGCCGTAGAGCTGCACGCACCGGTCGACGACGGCGCACTGCTGTTCGGTCAGCCAGTACTTGACCATCGCGGCGTCTGCGCCGTCCAGCTCGCCATTGAGGTGATCCTCGATGCAGTTGTCGAGGAAGACACGGCAGGTGCGCGCGATCGTCTGGCACTCGGCCAGCTCGAAGGCGGTGTTCTGGAACTCGAAGAGGCTGTGCCCGAACGCTTGACGCGCCTTGGTGTACGCGACGGTCTCCTCGACGGCACGCTCGATGGTGCCGATGGCCTGCGCGCCGATGATGAGACGCTCCTGCACCAGCTGCGCCATCAACTGACCGAAACCGAGCCCCTCGGACTCGCCGAGGAGGTTCGAGACGGGAACGCGAACATCGGTGAAGGACAGCTCCGACGTATCGGCGCCGTGCTGACCGACTTTGTCGAGGACGCGGCCGACCGCAAAGCCTTCGCAGTCACGCAGATCCACGATCAGGAGCGAGACACCCTTGGCGCCCGCCTTGGGATCGGTCTTGACGGCAAGCACGATCATGTCTGCGCTGCCACCGTTGGTGATGAAGGTCTTCGACCCGTTCACGACGTAGTGGTCACCGTCGCGGGTCGCGGACGTGGTGATGGCCTTGAGGTCGGAACCTGTTCCCGGCTCGGTCATTCCGATGGCGCCGAGGATCTCGCCCGTCGCCATACCTGGCAGCCAGGCCTTCTTCTGCTCTTCGCTTCCGTACTCGAGCACGTAGTGGGCGACGATGCCACTGTGCACGGAGTTCCCGAGTGCATAGTCCCCGCAGTAGCCCTGCGCCTCGAAGACTGCAAGATCGTGCGCGAAAGTTCCACCGCCCCCGCCGTATTCCTCGGGAATCGAGCAGCACAGCAGGCCGAGCTTGCCGGCTTCGAGCCACACGGACCGGTCGACGCGATGCTGAGCGTCCCACTGCTCACGCTTGGCGATCAGTTCCCGATCGAAGAAACCACGGGCCAGTTCGGCTACTGCGGTGATCTCGTCGTCATGCCACGACGGCTTGCGCTTGGTCACCATGATCAGACCCGCTTCAGCAGGGCAGCGAGTGCCTGACCGCCGCCGATGCACATGGTGACGATGCCGAATTCAAGGTCGCGACGGACCATGTCGCGTGCCGCGCGCAGCGTGAGGATGGCTCCGGTAGCGCCGACCGGGTGTCCGAGGGCGATTGCTCCGCCGTACGGGTTGGTCTTCTCCGGATCCAGGCCACTGTCACGGATGACGGCGATGGCCTGCGAAGCAAAGGCCTCGTTGACCTCGGCGGTGCCGATGTCGGACGGCTTCAATCCTGTTTGCGCAAAAAGCTTTTCGAGAGCGAGCACGGGAGCGTAGCCCATCAGGCCGGGCTCCATGGCTGCCGTCGTGACGGTTTCGAGCGTGACGAGTCCGGTGAGGCCGCGCTTGGCTGCCTCGGTGCCTGTCGCGAGGACGAGTGCGCCGGCGCCGTCGTTGATGCCCGACGCGTTACCGGCGGTGACGGATCCGCCCTCTTCGAATGCAGGGCGCAGCTTGGCGAGGGTTTCGACAGTGGTTCCGGGCTTGGGATGCTCGTCTTCGGTGACGGTGACGGAGCGCCGACCACCGGTCTCGACGGGAGTGATCTCCTCGGCGAATGCTGCCTTGGCTGCGTCGGTAGCAGCGCGGCGCTGAGATTCCACTGCGAACTCGTCCTGCTGCTCGCGGCTGACGCCGTACTTGCGGGCGACGGCTTCGGCGGTGCGGCCCATATGAGCCTTGCTGAACGGGTCGGTGAGCATGGCGACGGTGCCGTCGACGAGGCTGCGATCGCCGAGCTTGTAGCCCGAGCGGGCGGCGAAATCGTAGAACGGCATGCGGGACATGCTCTCGTCGCCGCCGGCGAGGGTGATGGCAGCTGCGCCCCAGCGCATCTGCATCGCCGCCGACCACACGGCCTGCAGGCCGCTGCCACAGAGGCGGTTGACGGTGTAGGCGGGAACGTTCTCGGGCAGTCCGGCGGCGATGCCCACGCGGCGTGCGTTGTAGGCGTCGGGGCCGACCTGCCCGATGCAGCCCATGACGACCTCGTCGATGTCTTCGGGTGCAACGCCGGCGCGGCTCAGCGCGGCCTTGGCTGCTGCGGCACCCAGCTCGTGTGCGGGTACGTCCTTGAAGACGCCGCCGAAGCTACCGACGGGGGTCCTGGCCCCGTCGACGATGACGATCGGTTCGGGTGTGGTCATGATTGTCCCCATCTGCTGTGCTCACGTCGATTTCTCTGTCCGTGGCCGATACTAGGACATCTAAGTATCTCGCAGATGGGGACGTTAGTGTCAGGGTGTGGGAGCGCTCTCGGACACGGGTACAACCTCGGCGTCGGCGCCTTCGGCGTCCTCGGTCTCTTTGTGGTTCCGGTATCGGTAGAGCCCGATGCCCACGAGGATCGCTGCGAGCCCCAGGGACACGATCATCTGACTGCGCGTCGAGTCCAGGGTGAGCATGCCGATGCAGAGCGCGATGATGGCGGCGATCGTCGCGTAGGTCAGGTACGGGAAGAACCACATCTTGAGCTCCAGCTCCTGGCCCGAAGCTTCGAGCTTGCGGCGGGTGCGCAGCTGAGACACCGAGATGACGAGCCAGACGAACAGCGCGATCGCTCCGGAGGAGTTGACCAGGAACAGGAAGACCTTGTCCGGGGAGAGGTAGTTCATGCCGACGGTCAGGAAGCCGACGATCGTCGAGACCAGGACAGCGCGCATCGGGACGCCGGTCTTCTCGATACGTGAGAGCGACTTGGGGGCGTCGCCGCGGCCGGCGAGAGAGAAGATCATGCGGCTCGCGGTGTAGAGACCGGAGTTGAGGCAGGACAGAACCGACGTGAGGACGACGACGTCCATGATGTTGCCCGCGGCCGGAATGCCGTAGGAGTCCATGACGGCGACGTACGGGCTGAGCGCGACCGATGCGCTGTCCCAGGGAAGCAGAGTGACGACCACCGCGATCGAGCCGATGTAGAAGATGAGAATTCGCCAGACGACGGACTTGACGGCAGCGCGAACAGCTTCGAGCGGGTTGGCCGATTCACCGGCGGCGATGGTGGCGATTTCGGCGCCGAAGAACGAGAACACGACCACAAGGACTGCGGCGAGCATGGCTCCTGTTCCGTTCGGCAGGAAACCGCCGTGACCGGTCAGGTTGGTCATTCCCGGTGCTTCGACGCCGGGCATCCATCCGCAGATCGCCACGATGCCCATGCCGAGGAACGCGATGATGGCGACGACCTTGATGGAAGCGAACCAGAACTCGAACTCGCCGAACGACTTGACCGAGATGATGTTGGTCAGCGTCAGCACGATCATCAGAATCAGAGCCCAGGTCCACTGGGGAACGCCGGGAACCCAACGATTCATGATGAGGGCACCGGCGGTGGCCTCGATGCCGAGCACGATGATCCAGAACCACGCGTACAGCCAGCCGATCGAGAAGCCCGCCCAGCGGCCGATGGCCTTGTCGGCGTACGACGAGAACGAGCCGGTTTCCGGCGACGCTGCCGACATCTCGCCGAGCATGCGCATCACGAGGATGACGACTACGCCGGCCAACGCGTAGGAAACCAGGACACCCGGTCCCGTCTCCTGGATCGCCACACCGGAGCCGACGAACAGTCCGGCGCCGATGACGCCCGCGATCGCAATCATCGACAGATGCCGCTTCTTCAGCGTGTGCTGAAGTGCCGGCTGGTCTGTACTGGACATCAGTACTCCTTGTGGGCTGTTCGGGACGTGGATCTCGGTGACGCTCTTCTGGAGCGCATTTTCGATAGCGCCAGTGTCGGACCTTCGGCAAGCTCGCGTCAGGCTCCACTTTGTACAAACGTGACCGCAGGCACTACAAAGTGGCGAGTTCGAGGTGTCAGACTGGACCCATGCCCATCACGCTCCGCCAGCTTTGTGCGACCGAACAGTTCGGCCTTCGCGTCCTGGCGGGGCACGACCAGCTCGATCGCACCCTGACCTGGGCACATGTCTCCGAACTTCCCGACCCGACGCCCTTCCTCGACGGCGGCGAACTACTACTCATCACCGGGGTGTCGCTACCGACGACGGCCGCGGAAACAACGCGATTCGTACGGACCCTGGTGGCGGCCGGAATTGCCGGAATCGGTTTCGGAACCGGCCTCGGATACGAGCAGGCGCCGCAGACTCTGGTGGATGCGGCCACCCGTTTCAGTGTGCCCCTACTCGACGTCCCATTGCGAACACCTTTCATCGCCCTGACCAAAGCGGTGTCGAAGGCGCAATCCGACGACGACATGAAAGCGCTGCGCAGCAACTACCAGAGCCTTCGGCGACTACTTCAAGCTGCAGTGACGGTCAACGGCACCCGGGCAGTCGTACGACGGGTGGCGGAATTGATCGGCGGATGGGCGGCCCTGCTGGACTCGGCCGGCCATACCGTCGAGATCTCACACACCGCCGCTGCCGCAGGAATCGAGCGAACGGCTCCCGAGCGCGACGCCCGCCCGATGGAAGTCAGTTTCCTCACGAGTGAGAACGAGGACGTCATCTCGCACCCTTTGATGACGTCGAGGGGAAAGCTGATGGGGTATCTCGTCGCCGGCTGCCCCGGCGCCGTCGGCTCTCTGAATCAGGGCATCGTCATCGCCGCCGCGTCTCTGCTCACGTTGATGACGGCTCGAACCCGAGATGCGCAGTTGACGATGAACCATTTGCGTACCGTGGCGATGCATCAGCTGTTCGAAGGACAGAATGCGCTCGCCCGCAACATCTCCGGGGAACTGTGGGGAGGATTTCCGGTCGAACCTTTCCAGGTCTTCCACGTAGCGGGCCCGAGTGGCCTGCTCGAGAGCGTGTCCGTCTCACTGCTCGACGGTCTCAGCCGCGATCTGGCGTTCGGCATCACCGACGGTGCACTGATTGCCGTCGTCTCGGCTACCGACAGCGGGCGAATCCTCGCCCGCGTCAACGAAATCGACGTCACCGTCGGCGTGTCGGACATGCTGTGGTGGGACGATCTCTCACGCGCCAGACGCCAAGCCGCGCAGGCAGCAGCCGAGGCCGGCGCCCGCAACCTGCCTTCGATGCGGTTCGCCGAACTCTCGGAGAGCGGATTGTCCGCATTTCTCGACCAGGATCGCTCGACGGCATTCGCGGCGGCACACTTGCGCCCGCTTCTGGAAGCGAAGGGCGGTAGCGATCTCTACCGAACCTTGGCCATGTGGTTGGCACACAACGGTGTGGGCGACGCCGCAGCCACAGCCCTGAATATTCATCGGCATACGTTGCGCAGCAGACTCGCTCGGATCGAGAGCCTTCTCCAACTGGACCTCGGCTCCCCCACAGAACGTGCGGAGTTGTGGCTCGAGTACCGCTTGCTCGGCGACGCTCCGACCATCTGACCGACAAGCAACGAACCCTGAACGACCTGAAGGGTCTCCGCCGGGTTACGGCAGAGACCCTTCAGAGTCGATACGTGCGAGTCGCTACCGACCGACCTTCCCCTAGCTTCCGCCCGTCGGTATCCACTCGCGGAGCACGTTGGCATCAACTACCTGCGCACCCAAAACCTTTGTCCAGATGATGGTTCCGTTTTCGTAGACACGGAAAGTGCCTGCTTCGGAGGGCAACTGCATCTCCGGGCCGGCAGGAGCACCGAGAGAGCCGCTTTCACCGCCGAGCTCCCGATACTTCTTCTCGATCTGCGTCTCCGTAACCGTACCCGATGGATCGCCGAATGGCGAATTGGATTCCGGCACTGTCGATTCCGAATCCGGTGCCACTACCACACCAGCGCCGTCGCCGACGGTAAACCAGTCCGATTTCAGGCCGAGTTTCTGACGGAACTGCATTCCGGTGGCGCCAACAGTTGCATCTGTTCCGACCACCTCGACTGCCGTCACTCGCCCGCCGTCGGTACCGAATCCGTTGCGCGAGAGAATCTTGAGCGATTGCAGCTCGCCCACATCGAAGGCGTCCGCAATCTCACCCGCGGTCAGATTCACTGTCCAGTCGTGATTGGGCGAAAGGGCGTCACCGAGATCCTCGACGGCCGGGAATTCACCGCCGGAGCTGTAACCTCCTGTGGACGAAGAGAATTCGGTGGCAACAATCTTGCCGTCACGCGACAGAACGGCGCCGGCGGTGGACCGAACGGCTTCAGTGGTCCGGGGATCTTCCTTGCCAGCTCCGCCGTAGACCTGGCAGTCCTGAGTGTCGCACGTGTCGGCGTACGAGCTGCGATGCTCGGTCGCAGCGTACGAGCGCGCCGCCACGGCTTGCGCCCGTAGTGCTTCGGCCCCACCGGAATCGGCCCATTCGGCTTTCGCCTCGACCGGCACCACGCCGAGCAGGTAGTCCTCCATGTCGAGGAGATTGACCGTCCGAGCCGAGCCGTTGTCGAGCACTACGCCGAGGGCGCCGCGATAGGGCGCGTCGTTGTTGCACAGCTTCAGGAACTGGTCGGCGGGTCGATCGGGACTGAGATCCACAGGATCCACCCACGGATGCTCGGTGACCGCTTCCCAGACAACCCCGCCACCACACCCGCTGGTGACAACCACCTGCGCACCGCCACCGGGCAGTGCAGTGAGATGGGCAGCCTCGCCCGGCGCGGTGCGCTGACCGTTGACCACGAGGCCGGCGTCGGAGTAGACGTCGAGCGTCGAGTTGTCCTGGGCCGTGAGCCGCACACTCATCTGGGCGGGCGGCAAGGAGTCCAGGACGGTTCCGCCGTAGTAGTGACTGAGGATTCGCTCGCCGGACCAGCCGTCGTTCTTGGCGTAGCCGTAAGCGCCCCACTGCCCCATTCCGCGGCCGTGTCCGTTGCCGTGACCGGAGAGCGTGAATTGTGTATCGGCGGCGACGGCGTGCAGGATCGACGGCTCGTCAGCGCGGATTTGCGTGAAACCTCCGATCGCGACGCCGAGCGCAAGAGCCGGAACGAGACCGAGGACCGAGACCCGCATCAGCGAGGTTCGCCTCCCGGGTCCGCCCACCAGAAAGCGACCTGCGCGACCGGACACAGGCTTCTTACCTGCAGTTCCGCTTCTTCCGCTTCTCGCCATCAATGCTCTCCTCATCGCTACCGGCCTCACGAGTCCGCGAAGTCGGTACTTCGCGCGCAGGCCAGTCCACAACGATTTAACTAAAGTCTCACCCTAAGGTTGAGCGTTATGGACTTTTGTGACTAGTGTGGCAAGAGTGTTTGGAGTTAGCAACACCAGTCACACGAGTCACATCAGCATCACGAGTTGCAGACGTACGCGTCCGAAAACTGGAGTTCAACCCCAGAACATGGCATCCGACCTGCTCGGATCCGGTTTTGAAGGATTCCGTTCACGGCCGTCATCGGCCCTGAAGTTCGCTCGCAAGTAACTACAACCGAGGAGTAATCCCTTGCCACACCGTCGACCGAAGCCCTCGCTCGTACTCGGGGCTGTAGCCGCAGTGGCTGTCGCAAGTCCTTTTGCGGTCTACGGCTTCACGAGCACTACGTCCGATGTACGTTCCGCGAACGAAACGACGTCAGTAGCAGTGCCGACCCAGATCGCAGAGGTGCTCCTCGCGTCGGTGCCCGACATCATCATTCCGGTCAAGGAGCTGACCGGTCTCGATCTCCCCGACATCAACCTGGGCGATCTCAGAAACCTCAAGCTCCCGACCGAAATCCCGCTACCTCCAGGGATCACGTTGCCGACCGAGCTCTTCCCGGCACCCGCTGCTCCCGGGGCCCCGACCGAAACCGCTCCGGTTCCCTCCGAGGAAGAGCCAGGTGCCGTGGTCAAGGAAGTCACCCGCGACACTCCGTTCAGCATGGTCGCGTTGACCTCGGACACGCTCGCCTCGGCGCAGTCCAAGGTCCGCGCCCTGGCCGAGGACGGCACCTGGGGTCCGTGGTTCACCCCTGACGCCATCGACTCCGCCAGTTCGGATCAGGCCACCAACGCCGGTACCGCCACCGAACCTGTCTTCGTCGGCGCCACCAAGTCCATCCAGATCCTCACCCCGCAGGGTGTCGCTGCCCCCGCGGCCGAAGCTGTGCCGGCTCCGGAAGCCGCACCCGCACCTGTCGAAGCACCTGCTGAAGCGCCTGTGCCTGCCGAAGCGCCGGCCGAAGCACCTGCGCCTGCGGAAGCACCCGCAGCCACCGGCGAACTCGGGTACACCCCGGCTTCGGTGTCCAAGCCGCTTCGCCAGGCGACGACGGCAGCAGATGCCGTTACCGCAGTGTTGATCGATCCGGGTACCAGCGACGCGGACAGCAATCTGCAGGCAGTCGCGGCACCGCTCGGCGGCAGTGGACCCTCCGTCATCACCCGCGCACAGTGGGGAGCCGACGAGTCACTTCGCTGCGACTCCCCCACGTACGACGACTTCACCGGTGGAGCAACCGTTCACCACACCGCGGGCAGCAACAACTACACCAAGGAAGAATCGGCCGGCATCGTCCGCTCGATCTACGCCTACCACGCACGGACTCTCGGCTGGTGCGACGTCGGATACAACGTCCTCGTCGACAAGTACGGTCAGACCTTCGAAGGCCGCGCAGGCGGACTCGACAAAGCAGTTCAGGGCGCGCACGCCGGCGGCTTCAACGAGAACACCACCGGTATCGCGATGATGGGTGACTACTCCACCGTCGAGCCTTCGCAGGCGACGCTCAACGCCGTCGGCAAGTTCCTCGGATGGAAGCTCGGCCTGGCCGGCCTCGACCCGAAGGGCCGAACGACGATGTACTCCGAGGGCACGGAGTTCACTCCGTACCCGCAGGGCGCAGCAGTGGATCTGCCGATCATCTTCGCCCACCGCGACGTCGGAAACACGGCTTGCCCTGGTGATGCCGCATACGCACACATGAACGACATCCGGAACATCGCGGCCGCGAATATCGGCGGATCGTTGAACCCGTCGAACCCCTCCAATCCGTCGACGCCTGCGCCCAAGCCGACCACTCCGGTCGACACGGTCACCGGTGGCACCGGATCGTCGATCCCGGATCTGGTCACCCAGATTCTGAAGATCACCGACAATTCACCGCTCGCGCAGAAGTGGATCGCCGAAGGTGGTGACCTCGGACGCCTCGGCCAGGCGCTGTCCGGAATCCTGCAGGCGAAGCTCGGCAACCAGGGTGCGTTGTTCCAGAACGGCGCTGTCTACACCTCACCCAACGGCGGAGTGTTCACCGTGCTCGGCGAGATCTTCAAGTCGTGGCAGAGCTTCGGTTCCGACGCGGGTGAACTCGGATTGCCGATCTCGGACGAATACTCGATCCCGGACGGCCTGCGCAGCGACTTCGAGAACGGTTCGCTGATCTTCAACCAGATCACCGGCATGGTCACGAAGGTCCTCAAGACCTACAACGAGACCTTTGCCCAGGAAATGGCCAACAGCGCGCCTGTCGGCTGACACTCGCGCAGTACACGTCCTCGGGCGCTGGTGGGTTCTACGACCACCAGCGCTCGAGGACTTTTGCGACCCCGTGCGCCGAATTGGTGTCGGTGACCTCGTCGGCTGCGGCTTTGGCTTCGGGGTGAGCGTTGCCCATGGCAACGCCGAGGCGTGCCATCCCCAGCATCGGGATGTCGTTGGGCATGTCCCCGAAGGCAACCAGACCCGACAGGTCGAAGCCGAACCTTTCGGCCGCGGCAACCAGGCCGGACGCTTTCGTGATTCCCGGCGCCGAGAGTTCGATCAGTCCGTTCTCGGTGGAGTACGTCATGTCGGCGAGCGCACCGACGTGCGGGGCGAGCGTGTCGTACATCGCCGTGCTGGTCATGCCTGGACGGCGAATCAGGAGTTTGACGGCCGGCGCCGCAAGCACTTCGTCCTCGGACATCTCGGTGTTGTCCGGGTTGAGCCAGGCGTGTTCGTAATCTGGTGAGCTGACGAACTGTGGGGTGGCGGCGTCGTGTGCGCTCTCCCCCACCCGTTCCGCGGCCAATCCCGACCCGGGAAGTGCAACCAGAGCCAGCTCGGAGAGTTCGGTGAGTGCGTCGACCGACAAGGTCGCGGCGCTGAGGACGCGGTCGGCGTAACTGTCGTAGACAACAGCACCGTTGGCGCAGACCGCGAGTGGCGCGTATCCCAAACCTTCGACGACGGGCGAAATCCAACGCGGAGGACGTCCGGTTGCCAGCAGGAACGGCGTGCCGGATTCGACGACGGCATGCACGGCGGCGCGGGTGCGGGCACTGACCAACTCGTCGTGATCGATGAGGGTGCCGTCGACATCGGTCGCAACCAAGGTTGGGCGGTCAGGGCTGATACGACGGTCTGGGCTCACACCGCCATTGTGCCTGCCCGGTACGACGGTCTCGCTCAGCGCGCCCGCTTCGCGCGTTCCTGTGCGTCCATGGCCGCGGCTTCCGCCGGCGTCGGCGCGCCACCGCCGAGTCGGCGAGGCACCCAGTACGCCCCGGGCTCGTGCACGAACCCGTCCTGAACGTGGCGCAGGATCGCATCCATCTCGATGCGCAGGATCTCGCTGAGCGCTTCGGCGGGTTCGACCGGATCGATCGGTGCGCCCACTTCCACCGAGATCGGGAAATGATTGCGGCCCAGATTTTTCGGTCCGCCTTTGGTGACGATCCGCTGGGCGCCCCAGACGATCAGCGGAATTATCGGCACGCCGGCGTCGATGGCCATCCGAGCTGCTCCGGATTTCATTTCCTTGATCTCGAAGCTCCGGCTGATTGTCGCTTCCGGGTAGACGCCCACCAATTCGCCACGCTCGAGGGCGTCGACTCCGGCTCGATACGCCTGCGCTCCGGCGGAGCGGTCCACTTCGATGACGCCGCATCCACGCATGAGGAAGCCGAGGACCTTGTTGTCCGCCAGCTCAGCCTTGGCCATCACTCTGAGCTTGCGTTTCGCGGTGCCGACCGCCAGGGCCGCCGGTATGAAATCGAGGTAACTCGTGTGGTTGATCGCGATGACGGCACCGCCGGACACCGGGACGTGTTCCGTCCCGGTGCGGGTGACTTTCACGCCCTGGAAACCGCTCAGACCACGCGCGACTACCTCGACGGCGGTGTAAACGGGTTCGAAGGACATGGGTCAGCCTTCGGACTTCCGCGCCTCACGTGCTTTGGCTTTCGCCTCGGCCTCGTCGGCATCCATCTTGTCGGCCTGCTCGAGCGTCGGCGCGCTGCCACCGAGGCGGGCCGGTACCCAGTACTCGCCGGCGGGATGGTCGTAGTCCTTCTGCAGATCGAGCAGCAACTCCTGCATCGTCGACCGTAGCTTCGCCGTCAGCTCACTCGCCGGTTCGAAAGGTGCAATCGGCTCGCCGACGGCAATGGAGATGGGAGTGTTGGTGCGGCCCAACCGCTTCGGATAACCCTTCGTCCACACGCGCTGAGCGCCCCAGATGACGACGGGAACGATCGGGACGCCCGCCTCGATCGCCATCCGGGCGGCTCCGGACTTGAATTCCTTGATCTCGAAGCTCCGACTGATCGTCGCTTCGGGGTACACACCCACCAATTCGCCGCGCTTCAGGAAATCTACGGCCGCCTTGTAGGAGTCGGCGCCCGCGCCGCGGTCGACCGGGATGTGCTTGAGGGCCCGCATGATCGGTCCGGAGATCTTGTTGTCGAAGACCTCCTTCTTCGCCATGAACCGGATGTAGCGCTTGGGGGTCCGCGCCGGCAGTCCCGCATACGTGAAGTCCATGTATCCGGTGTGGTTGATCGCGATCACGGCGCCACCGGACGCCGGGATGTTCTGCTCTCCCTTGACGGAGAACTTCAGGCCCTCGAAAGCGAAGACGGTACGGGCGATGCCGATGACTGTTCTGTAAACGGGATCCACAGTTCGCTAGCGTAGACGGGAATCCGTGATCTGACCCGCAGCAGTTATGGGGTGGATGTTGGTCAGAATGTCGCAAAAGGGGCGTAAGAACGAATGAAGTCGGCAGGACGAGCGGCAGTGGGGGCAGTCGCACTCGCCATGACGTTGGCGATAACCGCATGTGAGGACGACGGACGGACAGGAATCCTGACGGACGAACCGTCTCCGCCTACGACGGAAACCACGACGACAACCACTCTCGCGCCCACGACCACCACTGCGCCCGCCACGCCGGTCGCGCCACCTCCGGTTGGTGACGTGCCCGGTAATCCGGCTGCTGCGCCGGCCTTGGCGGCCTGGGCAACGGACCTGGTGTCTTTGGACGTCGACGCGCTCACGAACGCATGCTGGACGATGCCGCCCACAACAATTGCCGACCGATACTCGGATGTGCCCGCCATCTTGACGGCCATCGCCGCACCAGGCGTCGACGGCCAGTACGCGGTCACCTGGAGTGGAGGCGGACTCTCCGTCGCCGCCAAGCGCTCGGAGATCGCTTCCGGCTATGCGTGCCCGTTCGTCTTCCCTGCGGGGCAATCAAACTTCTACACCGCGGCCGACGCTTCCCACGCCGTCGTCCGGTTTCTCTCACGCGCCACGGGACGGCCGGTCAATACCCGCGACGTCGAGACGTTCTATCCACTGATCTGCCCCGGCAACAGCCCGTGGGATCCCGACGGCACCGGCGCCACCGGCCAGCCGCCACTCAAGCTCGATCCGAATCAGCTGGCCGGTATCAAGTCTTTCGACGCCGACGCTGCAACAGTCACTCCGGTTCGCGGCGACTACGTCCGTGTCACCCTGCCCGTCAGCGACGGAACCGGTAACTCACGGTCGATGCAGTTCACCCTGTCGATCGGCCCCGAGGGATACTGCCTCGGGGCCGCGACCTGAACTGCTTCGGTCAGGAACCGAAGGGAAGGAAATCGCTCGAGCCAGCGCTGCCTGAACCGAGGCTGCCCGTGCCACCGCCGGTTGCAGCCTTGATCTGAATTGCGTGGGCCGCCGAGGTGGAGCCTGTGAATCCGGCTGCGCCGCTGTAGATTGCCAAAATCGAATGCGCGCCGGTTGTGGTGAAGGTGTGGTTCAGCGCCGCGATCCCGTTGACCACTGGCACAGCGTCACCGACCGGGGTGTCCCCATCCATGAACTGCACCGTTCCACCGTTCTGCACCGAACTGACAGTCGCCGACAGGGTCACCGACTTGTTCACCACACCATCGGCAGGCACCGTCACCACAGTCTCCGTGGTGACATCCGAAGGCGCAGGGTCCGTTACATTCACCGTCCGCGCCTGGGCCGAGGACCCGACTACACCGGCTCCTCCCGAGTAAACCGCCGTGATGCTGTGCGCACCCGCAGAGGTAAACGTATGCGACAGACCAGCAGCGCCGGCCGTAACCGCTTCAGGACCGCCGATCGCGACGCCACCGTCGTAGAACTGCACGGTTCCGACGCCGACAGCGTCATCCGACGACGTTCGGACTGTTGCCCACAAGTCGGTCGCCACACCAGTTTTGGCGTCGGTGGGGATATTCAGTTCGACGACGGATTCCTGGTCGGCAACACTCACCTGAACTGACTTCGCACTCGCAACCGAGTTCTTGAATCCGGAACCAGCGGTGAAGTCCGCGGTAATGCTCTGAGCACCAGCAGCATCGAAGATGTGCGAGAGCGTCGCGGCCCCACCGGAAACTGTCACCGGTGAACCAATGGCCGTGCCGTTCGACTTGAACTGCACAGTGCCCACCACATTGTTCGGAGCAACCGTCGCCGTCAGATCAACCGCAGTACCCGTGATTGCCGTAGCCGGAACCGACAGCGACGTCGTGGTCTCGACATCCACCGGAGCCGGATCCGAAACGGTCACCGTCTGAGCCGACGCCGACGAACTCACAAACCCTGCACCAGCGGTGAAGTCCGCCGTAACGCTCTGCGCGCCAGCAGCATCGAACGAATGCGAGAGCGTCGCAGTCCCACCGGACACCGTGACCGGGGAACCGATCGCCGTGCCGTTCGACTTGAACTGCACCGTGCCCACAGCATTGTTCGGAGCAACCGTCGCAGTCAGATCAACCGCCGCACCCGTAGTTGCCGTAGCGGGAACCGAGAGCGACGTCGTGGTCTCGACATCGATGGGAGCCGGATCGGACACGGTCACCGTCTGAGCCGACGCCGACGAACTCACAAAGCCAGCACCGGCGGTGAAGTCAGCCGTAACACTCTGAGCACCAACAACATCGAACGAATGCGACAGCGTCGCGGTTCCACCGGAAACTGTCACCGGTGAACCAATGGCTGTGCCGTTCGACTTGAACTGCACAGTGCCCACCGCATTGTTCGGAGCAACCGTCGCAGTCAGATCAACAGCCGCACCCGTGATCGCCGTCGCCGGAACCGAGAGCGACGTCGTCGTCTCCACATCGATGGGAGCCGGATCGGACACCGTCACCGTCTGGGCCGATGCCGAGGAGCTGACGAAGCCTGCACCAGCGGTGAAGTCAGCCGTAATGCTCTGAGCGCCAGCAGCATCGAACGAATGCGAGAGCGTCGCAGTCCCACCGGACACCGTGACCGGGGAACCGATCGCCGTGCCGTTCGACTTGAACTGCACCGTACCGACAGCGCTGGAAGGAGCAACCGTCGCCGTCAGATCAACCGCAGTACCCGTGATCGCAGCAGCCGGAACTTGAAGCGTTGTAGTCGTACTCAGCGCTGAGCTCGAGATCTCGATGGTCTGAGCTTGCGCGGTCGAACCACCAAAACCTGCAGTGCCTGAGTAGACCGCAGTGATCGAGTGCGATCCCGTCGTAGTGAACGTGTGATCCAGGGTCGCTCCGCCGGCAGTCACCGCGATCGGTCCGCCGATGTCTGTGCCACCGTCCTTGAACTGGACCGTTCCGCCGTCAGCTGCCGGAGAGATGTTTGCGGTCAGCGCGACCGAGGTCTGCTCGACGGCGCTGCTCGGAACTGTCAGCGCCGTGGTCGTCTGTACATCGGCAGCAGCCACGCTCACTGTGCGCGCCGGTGACGTTGAGGTCAAGAACTCGAGAACTCCGTCGTACACAGCGGTGATGGAGTGATCTCCCGCCGCGGTGAATGTATGTGGCAGTGTGGCAACGCCATTGACGACGGCCACCGGGGCGCTGATGTCAGTCCCGCCATCCTTGAACTGAACGGTGCCGCCTGTCGGCGCCGGGGAGACCTGCGCAATCAAATCCGTCGATTGACCGATCGTTGCCGACGCGCCGGACGTCACTGCGGTCGTGGTCGCCACCTGCGAGACGACGTTGACGGTGGCCAATGCCTGACCACCCGCATTCAATCCCGCGCTGCGTGAGTCATGCGGAGAGCAGTTGTACCTCTCCCAGTATGCGACGGTGAAGACGTCCTTCTCGCGCTGCAAGAAGGTGAAGGCATTTTTCGGAGAATCAAAGGATCCCGAATTGCCATCCGTCACCCTTAACTTCGGCTGCACAGTGCTACCCGCACCACCCGCAATCACCGTCACATCGATCGCCGGCAACCGGAAAGTCTTTCCAGCCTCCGCGCCGATTCCGCCATCATCGTTCTTACTTGTACTCGGACCGTTTCCACCACCGCCATTGGAGTCAGCAGTCTGATTGTTCCCCGAAATACGCAAGTGAGTGCCCGCAGCATCCGGCGAACCACCGTCGTTGATTCGAATTACCGAGGGCGCCGCACCCGACAAATTCGACGACGTACCCGCCACTACCTGAGCATCGACCAACGACACCCCCGCAGGAATGTCGAAGTCGTACTTCATCCGTGTCCACCTGATCGCCGAACGCCCCGCATGACCACTCGTGGGAACAGTCATCGCACCTGGCTGGACTCGGTAGGTGAACGTCGACCCCGCCGCGACCTTCTCCGGAGCCGAGATGGTCACGCCCGTGGAGTGGAATTCGTCGGAGATGCTGCCCAAGCCAGGGTGCTCGTAACCATCGCAACCCAGTTTGAACCCGATCGTGTTCTCCACCGCGGGAGATGACGTCGGAGCAGCCGAAGCAACACCACCTGCCACCAGCACGCCACCGACCAACGCCGCCACCACAACCGCGGAACTTCTTCTCACCAACACGAACTCTCCTCAGCTAGCAACAGACGTGGATCGGGATCCGCACGGAAGGAGGTCACTCGAACAGAGCGGAAATCAGAATGGAGCTGGACGCTCGTACAGTACCCGTCGAAAGTAGTACTTGTATCAGTTATTTCAGACAAATATTCACGAATTGCCGATAGTTCTGCTAACGACCAATCATCGATTCGCGAAGAGTGATGCCCCTTGCACCCGACGGGTGCAAGGGGCATCACATCATCGGAGAATCAGGACCCGAACGGCAGCGACAACGATCCGAGCGAACCGAAGTCACCGCCCCCGTTACCGACGTTCACAACCGATGCAGTCGACGTGGAACCCGTGACGCCCTGGGCTCCGCTGTAGACCGCGGTGATCGAATGGTTGCCGGTCGTGGTGAAGGTGTGGCTCAACACAGCCTGCCCACCGACAACATCGACGGCCGTTCCGATCGGAGTCGTTCCATCGAAGAACTGGACGGTTCCCGACGTCGCGCCGGAAGAACTGACCACAGCCTTCAGCTGCACCGACGTGCCGACCTTTGCCGAAGACGGAGCCGTCAACGACGTAGAGCTTTCGACATCCGACGGGGTCGGAACCGTGACATTGACGTCGACGGATTCCGCGGTGGACGACGTGAACACGCCGGAGCCACTGAATACAGCCGAGACTACAAAGGTGCCTTCTGCTCCGAACACGTGCGGCAGCTTGGCAACTCCGTCAACAACCGCGACCGGGGCACCCTGATCGACTCCACCGATCTTGAACTGAACCGTTCCGCCGGACGGCACCAGGGCGTCCGAGGGATCTTCGGACACTGTCGCGAAGAGATCAACAGGCAGTCCGACCTTGGCTTCACCCTGAACGCTCAGAACCGTCTTCGTCGCCTTTTCGACCGGAGCCGGATCCGAAACGGTCACCGTCTGAGCGGACGCCGAGGAACTGACAAACCCTGCACCAGCGGTGAAGTCAGCGGTAACACTTTGTGCACCAGCAGCATCGAAGGAATGCGACAGCGTCGCAACACCCGCGGAGACTGCCACCGGCGAACCAATGGCCGTGCCGTTCGACTTGAACTGCACCGTACCGACAGCGTTGTTCGGAGCAACCGTTGCCGTCAGATCAACCGCCGTACCCGTGATCGCCGTCGCCGGAACCGAGAGCGACGTCGTGGTCTCGACATCGACCGGAGCCGGATCGGACACCGTCACCGTCTGAGCGGACGCCGAGGAACTGACAAACCCTGCACCAGCGGTGAAGTCAGCGGTAACACTTTGTGCACCAGCAGCATCGAAGGAATGCGACAGCGTCGCAACACCCGCGGAGACTGTCACCGGCGAACCGATCGCCGTGCCGTTCGACTTGAACTGCACCGTACCGACAGCGTTGTTCGGAGCCACCGTTGCCGTCAGATCAACCGCAGTACCCGTGATCGCCGTCGCCGGAACCGAGAGCGACGTCGTGGTCTCCACATCGACCGGAGCCGGATCGGACACCGTCACCGTCTGAGCAGACGCCGAGGAACTGACAAACCCTGCACCAGCGGTGAAGTCAGCGGTAACACTTTGTGCACCAGCAGCATCGAAGGAATGCGACAGCGTCGCAACACCCGCGGAGACTGTCACCGGCGAACCAATGGCCG